>CAJXRJ010000568.1 GCA_913058555.1 uncultured bacterium | reverse complement strand
TCTACACACTGCATATCGTCGGCAGCGTCAGATGTGTATAAGAGACAGCCGCAGCGCCGTGACGTTGACCGCGTCTGGCTATCTGGAGGACCTGGACGCCGCCTTGCCCAGTATCGACGAGCTTCGCGAGTCCATCCGGCTGAGGCCAAAGCCCATGCGAACGTCGATCGAGGCGGGAGGGGTCTACATCAATCACCTCTACGGGTTCAGCATCAACACGCGACTCGATGCATCGGGGAAAGCGGGGAAGGCCCAAGCCGAGGGGTTTACGGACTGCACCCCCGACCGACTGGTGGGGACCCGGCTGGGCATCACCCCCGAGCTGAAGAGCGGCACGATGGTGGTGCTGGCCCTTCCCACGGGAGCAGGTACAGGCCACTCGTCCTTGGATTCCCGGGACTTCCTCATGGACGAGCTCGAGAACCTGCGCGCGCAGAATCCAACGTACCGGTGGAGCCGTCCGAACCCTGGCCCGTTCGAATGCACCTTCGGCGGCGCCCAAGCGACCCGAAAGCGGTACGGTCACAGGATCGATGGCATGGACCTCATCGCCCTCCAGCGAGACCGGATCCTCTTCGCAGCCGTCCTCACCGGCAGCGAGCTCGAGCGCGACACGATGCTGCGCTGGTTCTCGATCCTCGGGCGCTAGGCCGCGGCGGCCCGCGGAGAGGGAGCGCTATAGCGCCCGGAGCCAGTCCGGAACGAAGTGGGCGGATTGGGGGTCCTCGAGGACCTGATCTAGCACTCCGAGGAGGGCGTGCTTGTCCTTCGGGAAGGTGCCCTTTAGGGCGAGGAAGTTGGAGGCGTGGTTGGAGCGGAAGATGCTGCCCTTGAGTTGGAGCCCAGCGATGAACTCGCGTAGCTCGGCGGCCAGCTCCACGGGGTCGAGCTCATCGACCTCGCCGCGCTCGGCTTGGTCCATGAGCGGGGTCCCTTCAACGGGCGTCATGACGAGGGTGCTCACGAAGCGCGGTTGGATGCGGTTGATGATCCGCGCGCTGTGCCTCGCGTGTTCAAGGGAACCCTCTCGGCCGCCCGCGCCGAGCAGGATCATGGTGGAGAGCTTGATGCCCGCGGCGGTCGCCTTGTTGGCCGCGTCGACCATCTCATCGTGGTCCACGCCCTTGTCGAGCCACTCGAGCACGCGGTTGTCGCCGGACTCGACGCCGAGGTAATACTGGGTGAGTCCGAGTTCGCGCAGCTTCGCCATCTCGTCCACGCTCCGTACCTGCAAGGACTGCGGCGACGCATAGCACGACACGCGGGAGAGGTTCGGGAATGCGGCGCGCAGCTCCTGGAGGAGGTCCTCGAGGAAGCGTGCCTTGGCGACGAGGGCATCGCCGTCCGCCAGGAAGACCTTGCGGACATCGGGGCCCATGTGCTTTCGGGCCCAGCGGATCTCTTCGCGCAGCTCCCCGATGGGGCGCATGCGGAAGGCCTTGTCCCGGTACATCGCACAGAACGTGCATCGGTTGTAGGAGCAGCCGATGGTGGCCTGCAGGATCAGGCTGTTCGCCTCGGACGGCGGACGGTAGAGGGTTCCTTCGTACTCAATCACGTCCGCCATCCTATCCCCGCGGCGGCCGCCCGCGCAGCAACCTGTGGCAGGGGGGCCGCGTGATCAGCCGAAGATCTCCCGGGGGACCTCGCCATGTACGTCCGTGAGGCGGAAGTCGCGGCCTGCGTAGGGGTAGGTGAGCTTCTCGTGGTCCATGCCGAGGGTGGCCAGGATGGTGGCGTGCCAGTCGTGGATAGACATGCGGCCCGAAACGGCTTCGATGCCGTGCTCGTCGGTGGAGCCGTACCTCATGCCGCCCTTGATGCCGCCGCCGGCCATCCAGCTCGTGAATCCACGGTTGTTGTGGTCCCGGCCGTTGCCGTTCTGGGCGTAGGGCGTGCGGCCGAACTCGCCGCTCCAAACCACGAGGGTCTCGTCGAGCATGCGGCGCTGGGCCAGGTCCTGGAGGAGCGCCGCGATGGGGCGGTCGATCTTGCGGCAGCTGGCTGGCAGGTCCTCGCGCAGGTTCCGGTGGTGATCCCAGCCGCCTGCGCCGATCTCGATGAAGCGCACGCCTGACTCGGCGAGGTGCCGGGCGGTGAGGCATTGGCGCCCGAATGCGTCCGTGTCGCCTTGGCCGATGCCGTAGGCATCGAGGGTCTCCTTACGCTCCTTCGAGATGTCGAGTAGCTCAGGGAGCTCGGCTTGCATCTTGAAGGCCAGTTCGTAGGACTCGATGACGGCCTCGACGTCGTCTGCTTGGCCCTCGCGGCGCTTGTACTCGCCGTTCAGGCGCTGCACGAGGTCGAGCTGCTTGCGCTGGAGCGAGACCGATTGGCGGGGATTTTTGATGTCCTCAACCGGCGCCGCATCCGTACGTCCGCGGCCCGCGCGGCCGGAGGCGATGCGCATGCCTTGGTAGGTGGCGGGCAGGAAGGCGCTGCCGTAGTTCTGGGCGCCGCCGTTGCCGCTGGGGGGATTCAGAGTGACAAAGCCCGGTAGGTTGTCATTCGCCGAGCCCATGCCGTAGAGCGTCCAGGAGCCCAGGGACGGCCGCACGAACTGGAAGCTGCCGGTATGGAGCTTCGCGAAGGCCTGGGGGTGCGCGGGCACGTCGGTGTGCATGCCATTCAAGAGGCACAGCTTGTCCGCGTGCTTGGCAAGCTCGGGAAAGAGCTCGGAGATCATCAGCCCACTGCGCCCCGAAGGATTGAACTTCCACGGGGAGCCAAGCAGCTTCGCGCCACGGCGCACACCCGAGAGGGTTTTGCCGCTATTGGCCGTAAGGGCCGGCTTGTGATCGAACGTGTCCACGTGGGACGGAGCTCCCGACATACACAGGAAGATGACGCGCTTCGCCGTGCCGCGTGGAATCCTCGGCGTCCAAAGGGGGCTCGGGGCGGCGGGCGAAGCTCCGAAGCTAAGGCCGCGCAGGGCCATGAGGCCGAACCCGGAGGAGGCGATGCGCAGGGCGTCGCGGCGGCTTGGGCGTCCTTGCAAGGGCGAGTGCATGGGGTCAGTCATCGGAATGGTCTCTCGGTTGGTTGGATGCTGTTCTGGGCCCGGGATCAACCGAGAGCGCGGAATTCTGCGCACTGGAACAAGGACTGGGCAAAAGCGGACCAGGCGGCCCGGCGGGACTCGTCCACGGTGAACGCCTTGGGGGGGGTGGAAGGGGCGGCAGCCGCGGCCCGCCGTTCCCGCTGGGCACGCTGGCGCGCGCGCCTTCGGGATTGGGCGTCGTCCTTGGCTCCTTCCTTCTTGGCCCCTTTGGCGTCGGCCTTGGCCTCACGCTTGAAGTCCCTTTCGTAGCCCTTGAGGAAGCTGGAAACGGCGCCTTTCTCTGCGCCGGACGGCGTCCTGCCGAGGGCGAGCTGGAAGGCCGTTTCGATGCGTGCGCTGTCGCCGATGTCCATGGCGAGCAACCGATCAGCGAAGGCGTCGGCGGCCTTCAACACGTCGGCGTCGTTCATGAGGAACAAGGCCTGGGTTGCGACGGTCGTCACTTCCCGGCTACCTGCCACCACCGCTGCGTCGGGCGCGTCGAAGGCGTCCATCGAATCGGTCGCGTGGCCGCGCACGACGGGCATGTAGACCGACCGCACCGGCGTTTCCTTCGTCAGGAGGTCGGCCAGCCCATCGTTCCGAAGTCCCCCCTCCATCGCGCCAGTGGGGGACCCCACCGGCCGCTCCTTGGAGAGCGTGCCGGAGACGCTCAGCATCGCGTCGCGGATGGCCTCCGCTTCGAGGCGTCGCTCGGGCATGCGCCAGAGGGTCAGAATGTCGGGGTCGATGCCCTGGGCCTTCGAGTCGTGGGCGGAGTCGAGGCGATAGGTTCGGCTGAGGACCAGCGTGCGCACGAGGGACTTTGTGGACCAGCCCGAATCGATGAGCTCGGAAGCGAGCCAGTCCAGGAGCTCAGGGTGATCGGGGGCCGTCCCGCCGGCGCCGAAGTTGTCGGGGGTGCGGACGAGGCCTTTGCCAAAGAGGTGCAGCCAGACCCGGTTCGCCCAGACGCGGGCGGTGAGGGGATGGTTGGGGGACGCGATCCACTCCGCGAGCTCAAGGCGGCCGCTGCCTGACTGGATCTTCGGCGTGGTGGAGCCTGAGAGCACCTGGGGGAAGCCGCGCTTCGCGACATCTTTGGGACGGTCGATCTCGCCGCGGTCGAGCACGGCAAGATCCACGGGGTCGCCTTCCGCCATGCCCATCGCGAGTCGGTTGGCGGGGAGCGCCCGGCCACGCTCGTCGAAGCGCTCGAGGAGCGAGTTCACGATTTCCGCACGCTGATCGGCGTTGCGGCGCTGGCGCCTGGCGTCGCGCTTGGCTTCCGCCGCGGCCTCTTCGCCCATGGAGTTCGCGGCCTTGGCCTCGGCCCTCTCCGCATTCTGCATGCCACGTTCGTTGGCCCGCGATAGCAGGCGACGGACGCGTTCATCCATGCGCGGCCCGTTGGGGAGGTCGGCTTCCTTCGGCAACGTCTGTAGGTCGCTGGCTTGGTTGTTCCCTTGCGAGGCCATGGTTCCGAAGAGCGTCTCAGAGCTCATCAGGATCCCGGCCAAGGCGTAGTAGTCCTCGGTGGGAATCGGATCGAACTTGTGATCGTGGCAGCGGGCACAGGACACCGTCAGGCCGAACACTCCCTGGGAGAGGGCGTCGATCTGCTCGTCCACGAGGTCGAGGGTGAACTTGCGCTTGTCCCGCTGGCCGTGGCTCTTGGTCCCAAGGGCCAGGTAGCCCGTGGCGACCATGTTCCTGGCCCGTTCGTTGGCGTCTTCCGCTGGAAGAAGATCCCCGGCGATCTGTTTCATCAGGAACTCGTCGTAGGGCATGTCGTCGGACATGGCTTCGATGACCCAGTCGCGGTAGCGCCACGCGTGGGGGTACACGACGTTGCGTTCCTTGCCGCTCGATTCCGCGTAGCGCGCGACGTCGAGCCAGTGCCGCCCGAATCGTTCGCCAAAACCCGGGGAGGCGAGTAGACGGTCCACCACTCGTTCGTGGCGGCCGCGTGCGGCGTCGCTCTCGAACATGGCGATCTCGTCGGGCGTGGGGGGCAGGCC
>CAJXRJ010000567.1 GCA_913058555.1 uncultured bacterium | reverse complement strand
GATCTTGACCACGGGCACCTTCCTGCGCTGCGCTCGCCAGCACGGCCGCCCACGGAGACGTCGCCCCCGGTGTGCATGAGCGCGCGCAGGAAGGTGCCCGTGGTCAAGATCGTCGCGGGGGCCCGGAGCTCAGTGCCATCCTCAAGCCGAACGCCGATGACCCGGAGCCGATCCACCTCGGCAAAGAGCAATCCCGTCACCGCCCCCTCGCGCAGGGTCAGGCCCGGCTGGTCGAGAACGGCCGCGGTGGCAGCCTCGCGGTAGAGGTGCCGATCGGACTGGCACCGCGGGCCCCGAACGGCGGCCCCTTTGGCGGTGTTCAGCATCCGGAACTGGATGCCGGTGGCGTCAGCGACGCGCCCCATGGCGCCCCCTAGTGCGTCGATCTCCCGCACGATCTGCCCCTTCCCAAGACCACCGATGCAGGGGTTGCAGCTCATCTCCCCGACCTTGCTCCGGTCGAAACTGATGAGGATGACCTCAGACCCGAGCCGGGCCGCCGCCAGGGCCGCCTCGATGCCCGCGTGGCCGCCCCCCACCACGAGGACGTCCGCGTCCCTTCGGAGTCGCAAATCAGGCCGTGGGTGGGCGTGGCGCTCGTGCAGAGCGCCTTCGTGTGGGGCTGGACCAGTCATGGATAGAAGGGGGCTCGATTCCGGCGGGAGAATACGGGATCGGGGGCAGGCTCGGGACCTCGGCAGCCGATGTCCTGGGAGCGCCCAACCGCCTTTCCTGCCTTCCACCGATTCATGAACGCCTGGGTCTTCCGACATCTCGACGAACTGCAGCGCATCTACGGATCCGAATCCGGCTCAGAATCCCGCTCCGGGCCTCGGCATGGAGCCCCGCAAGGGGCGGACGCTGGGTGCGTGCAAGTTCTCGAACTGAATGCCCCAGGAATCGGGGCCAGCAAGCGCCAGCCCGCATCCCAGGGCCGAGCCCCCTTGGGGTCCGCAGCGGCCACCGCGGCCGAGCCCATGGACCCTGTGGCGAAGTTGGCTGGGACGATGAGCCCTGGGGAGTTGATCCCGGGGAGCGTGATCCGCTGCGAGACGCCGGACGGCCCTGACGTGATCCTTGCACCGGCGAAACGTCAGCACCGACCCCGTCGGTGACCGCGGAGGCCCCGTCCTCTATGGTGAGGGCAGCCCCACCGCGTCCCGACGGTCGTTTTCCTTGGACCGGGGCCCCTCCCATGATGACCCGTGCCCTGATATTCCTCGCCCTCAGCAGCGGGGCGAGCCCCGCTCTGGCGACACCCGCACCCCTTGGGTATTCGGCCCGGCAAGAGCCCGAGCGCCAGAGCCTAGAGCGCCTGCTCGAAGAGACGGAGCTCGAGCGCACCAAGAGGCTCCAGGCCCTGCGGCCCCAGGTCACGGCGATCATCGCGACCATCGATGAGGTCAAGTCCCGCGGGAAGACCGCGACCACCGATTCCAAGAAGCGCGAGCTCATCGCCCTTGGCCCCGACGCCCAGCCGCTGCTCATCCCCTTCCTGAACCCTGGAACGGGCGAGACGATCACACCGGGATCTCGCACCCGCGCGAGGATCGTCGCCGAAGTGATGCACGACGTCCCCTACCTGGGCGTGACCGACGCCCTCCTGAACGAAGTTCGGACCGGCACCCGCCTCTCGCGCATGGGCGCCCTCTACGCCCTCCGCACAACCCAGGAGCCAGAGCGGGCACTGAAGGCCCTCATCCCGGTCATCGACACCCTGAACGCCGGCAGCCCGGGCGGAGCCGAAGACGACATCACGAGCTTTCGAGGGGAAGAGATCTACACGACCATCGCGTGTTTTGACTGCCCCGAGTCCTCGCAGTTCCTCAGCAGAGAGCTTGGTGGTCGCAGCGCCGACCGTAGGCGCATGGCCCTCGAGGGCATTCGCTACGCCCCGCCGGAATCGGGCGGCCCGCAGATCCTGGCGCTGATCGAAAGCGACCGAGCGGCCTTGCTCGCGGGCTCCATTGCGGATTACTACTCGGCCAATTACGGCCTCCTGGAGAGCTCAGACCATGCGGATGGCGTGGCTAGCCTTGTGCTTCACGGGGAAATCTCCAATGAGGCGCGCCAACAGCTCCTCGATGTCCTGCGCCTGAGCGACACCAAACTGTCCTCTACCCACAAGCGTAGGATCGAAAAGGCCTTTGCGGACGCCGCCCACCCCGACGTGCGCCGCGGCGCGTTGATGCTGCTCGCCCGAAACGGAAGCCGCGGCCCCAAGCGCGAGCTTCTCGAGCCCTTCGAAGATCGCATGGAGCGCGGCCGGAACGTCGCCATGGTCCTGCGCGAGCGCGCACAGCTCTTGCACGACATCGGCGATTGGAGCGGCGCGGTCAAGGACTGGCGCGACGTGATGAAGCTCCAGGGAGAGGGCCGAAACATCGGCTCGGACACGATCGTCTTTGTTGGCATCGCCAAGTCGTTGGCGCGCCAGAAGAAGTTCCGCGAGGCCGCCGACTATCTGGGCAGCTCTCCCCTATCGCTGGACGCCCTCCGGTCCCTCGCCACGGATCGCGACTTCCGGGAGATGGCCGAGTCCAAGTACGCGGACGCGTTCCACCTGAAGGAATGAGGGCCGGGCCCCTTACCTCTTGGGCCGCAGCTCCACCACCAGGTTCGCCGCGCCCTGGATTTGGAAGTACTCCAGGCGGACCCGGTGCTCTCCGGCGTCGAGGGTGATGGTGCGCTGGTCCCGGGCCTGGGCGTGGAGCGTCCAGTTTTCGATCAGCAGCTCATCATCGATGTAGACGCGGATCCCGTCGTCAGAGATCGAGCGCAGATCGAACGTGCCGCCGGCCCCAAGCTCAAAGGTGGTCGAAGCGAAGAGGCCAAAGAAGTCATTGCCCACCTCGCGCCGGATGTCGTCGTTCCCCCAAGGGTTCACGAACGACTCCACAGTGCGCTGGACGAGGGGATCGTTGGCGCATGCGCGCCAGGCCCGCTCGGAGGTGCGGGGGTCGCTTGAACCCGCCTGCCACCGGAACCAGGTCCCCCGCCACTTTGCGTCGGCGAGCAGGCCGCCCGGCCGTTTGGTCTTTGGACGCGGGGCTCCGGAACGGAAGTCCCAAGGCCCGAACTCGCCCATGAGAATCGTCTCCAGGCCGCCGCGAAATTCATCCCGGGCCTCGGCCTTGATGGTCTGCGATCCGGGAACTTCTGGGGCTTCCCAAGCGCGCCAGGATCGCAGCAACTCAGGCTCGCGCCCCATCCAAGGGTTCAGGGTGGAACGGCTGAGGGTGCCCGAAGGATAGGCGCCGTCCAGGCCGTCGAGCCAACTGTGAACCGTGCGGGCATCGAGGGTCGGGTCCGCTTCCGACGTGACGCTCTCGAAGTACGGCTCGCGGCTGCCTGGCACGTAGTTGTTGCGGTGGAAGATCACACCGGTGGACTGACGTACCACAAGGTCGAGCACGTTGTTCGAGAACGTGTTCGCAAGCACCCAGTGATCCCGGGACGCCGTCGAGCGAACCCTGCCGAAGGGGCCTTCCACGAATTCGGGGTCCTCATCCCAGTAGGCCTCAAAGCCGATCTCGCTGCGGCTGAGATCGTTCTCGGCGATGAGACACCCTTGACCGTGTTCGATGGTGATGGCGCCGCCGTGGGTGTCATGGATCTTGTTACCCAGGATCACCATGTCCGAGGAGTAGCCGCCCCAGATCCCATGTTGGTGCGCCCCCGAGAGGTCGTTCTCGATGACGGCGTTGCCGCGGCTAAAGGTGGCCTCCAATCCATTGGCAACGGCGTACCGCAGGTCATTGCGATAGAAGATGTTGTCGTCCGAACCGCCGCCATCCGTCGCGCCGCGCTCCACAAGGTCATTGCCTGCGTACAGGAAAACTCCGTCACCGGAATGGGTCGCGCTGTTGTACGCGACGACGTTGCGGCTGCACTGCTCGAACATCAGGATGCCCGCCGAGTCCTGGCCTCGCCAATAGACCGTGTGGCTGTATCCCCGAACGCAGTAGTCGAAAACGTTGTGGGAGATCACGTTGTTCGAAGAACGGTAGAGAGCGAGCCCCCAGCCCGACAGGAACGAAAAGTCGTTGTCGTAGACCTTGGCGCCCGTCGTCCTGGTCAGCAAGATCCCGTTCTGCCCCTCGCGCCCGCGGCAACCTGAGATCTGTGGATTGGTCGTCCCCGTCATGGAGATCGCAGCGCCATATTTGCGAAGCCACTCGCCCGAGTTGTTCTCGTGGGGCCGGAGCCAGTCCGTCTGGTCCTCGGCGAAGGGCGTGGACTGGAGGCGCTGGCCGAACCAATGCTGGAACCGGGCGCCGACCACTCGGATGTTCTCGGAATCCTCCACAACGATGCAACCGCGGTACCCGCCGAAAACCCCGCCCCGGATCTCCACGTCCTTGCAGCCCCGGAGCAAGATGCCATGGCCCCTGGCCAGATCCATGTCCGCCGCCTCGTCCATACCGCGCAGCTCGACGCCGGTGAAGTCCAGGACCGCCCCCTCTAGGCCCTCGATCGTGATCGCCGCCTCCCCGCGGGCGGCTGCGCGGATGTTCCGCCCAGGCCGAAACTGGACGACTCGTCCCTCGATGGACGCCACCGGTAGGTCCGTGAAATCGACCTCGAGGTCGGGCACGACCGCCGCCGCCTGGCCGGGCCCATCACCGGCCGCCGAGCCCCCCTCCCCAGCGTCAGGGGATGAGCAACCGGCAATGGCCAAACCGATCGCCAGCCATGGGGCAGGCCCAAAGAGGAAACCCGGAATGAGCCCCGAAACGGACCCGGAAGTGGACCCTGAAATGGACCCTGAAATGGACCCTGAAATGGACGCAGAACCCAGGGGCGCAGTCGCGCGGGATACGGAGGTCACCCGAGCGGATGGATAGCAGTTCGCCATGACAGATTTCGCCTGTCGGAATGGAGGGGAAGGCGGCGCTGTGGAGCCCCGAGCAGGCGATGTCCCTGAGCTTACGGAGCGCGATAGCCCGATGGAACGACGGGCAGTCCCTACAATCGAGCCCCCCACGCCAAACGGGATCAGGCGGCCATGGGATCCCCTCGCTGGATCCCGTCCCTGGGTCCCCTCCTTGGGGCCCGCCCCAAGG
>CAJXRJ010000566.1 GCA_913058555.1 uncultured bacterium | reverse complement strand
CCTTGGGGCCCTCTCCCCGCCGGGCTCCGACTGTGCGTGGGAATGGTCGGCGCCTTGACTGTTGCAGGGATCGCCTGGGCCCTCATGCCCGAGGGCGAGGCCCCACCGGAGGTCACGATTCCCGTGTCCCCCCTTCCCGATTGGACGAGCGTCTCTGCCGCAGGGTTCGGGGCGCGCGCCGACTCGATTCGCGCGGGCTGGCTCCTTCAGGAAAATGGCCCGGGCGAAGCGGAGGTTCGCGCCATCGGTGAGCACCTGGACGGCCCCGCGGAAACCGCGACCCGCGCCGCGGTCTTGCTCGGGGCGGCCCTCGACCTCGGCCAGCCGTCGTCCGCAGTGGCGAAGGAACTACTGATGGAACGCTTGGGCGCGAAGAACGCTCCGGCTTCGCGGGCCGTGAATGGCGTGGACATCGTCGCAGCCCAGGCCCTGGGACCCCACTTGGCCGCTGGTTCACCCGAAGCGGCGACCCTCGTCGAACTTGCGACCGGTGCGCTCCCCCACCCAGATCTCGCGGTGCGGGTGGAGTGCGCCTCCGCTGCCCTTGGGTTCGCAGGCGCATGGGGCGTGGCGCCGTTCCTTCTCTCGGTCTTGCGGGCCGAGACTCCCGGGGAGAAGAAGAGCCCCCGGACGTGGCCGCGCGTTCAAACGTTGGCCTGGGTCAAGACCCGGGCGGCGGCCGCGCTCTCATCCGCCGTGGATACCGAGATGCGCTTCCGGCCCGATGGATCCTGGGACCATCAAACCGGTGAAGCCGATCGCCTGGAGGCGTTGTTCCAAGGGCGATCCCGCTAGCTAGGTGCGGGTCGGGGCGCGCCCCCCACTAACGCCCGAGCACCAAGCGCATCGCTTCGGCAGCATCGACGTAGGCATTCGTCCAAGACTCCGGCCGCAGGAACGTCGTCGCAACGCCTGGGTCGCCAATGAACGGCCGCAGGGACCACGCCAGTTGAATGGCCACGAACTGATAGAGCATGACCCACGCAACGAGGGCCACGCGATGGCGGGGGTTTCCCTCGATCAATGGCCGGTAGTGCCGCGCCAACGTCCACTGCCCCGCGAGGGTGGCCGCGAGGAACGCCACACCGTTAGAGAGCGTCGCGCCGGCGTACCCACAGCCGGAAAGGTAGACGAACCCCGTCAGCGGCGCTGCGGCCGCGAGGGCAAGTCCCACGGTTGCTTGGGCCGTCACGATCCCCCTGAGCGCCGCCTCTAGATCGTCCCGCAGCCCAAGGGCCGCGCCGAGCACATAGAAGTTGGGGAGACAGATGAGCGTCGTCCCACCCAGCAAGAGCGGCGCCTTGAGGCCGGAGTACAAGACCTGAGTAGAACGCCCCGACCACGTGCCCATGACCAACCCATAGACGAGCGTCGCCGCGGTAAAGGTCGCCACGAGCGCGAGCCATGGAATCCTCGGCGCCCCCACGGAGAAGCGCCCCTGGGAGCGGAGGACTTCAGAGACGATCACGGGCTAACCGCCAAAAGTGCCAGTGAGCGCTTCGAAGAACGCCATGACGAAGTTCGAGTCCCGCGGCCGAAACCACGAGAAGCTCTGGTCCGGATCCCCCACAAAAGGGCGCATGATCCAGCCCATCTGCGCGCCCACCACGCCATAGATTCCAATCCAGACCCGGAACACGGCGCCGGTGCGGTCCACTTGCACCTCCGTCCCTCCCGCCGGTTCGAGGACGCCCGGCAACGTTCGGCGTAGGAAGTTCAGCCCGACCGCGCCGGAGGCGACGAAGAACAGGATGTGTAGCAGCTTGATGAAGGGGTAGCTGTCGGTGGACAACGTGAAGAACGCCGCCACCGGCGCCAAGCTCGCCAGCAGCGCCAGGTTGACCGCTATCGCCGCCAAGAGCAGGCGAAGGATCTCGGGCCCCCGCAGGCGCGACCGAGCCAGGGCTGAAACCACGTACAGCGACGGGAACGTCACCATCAACGTCGCGAGGAAAAGCAGCGGCACCTTGATCACGCTCGCGATGACCTGCATGCCCCCGTCCATCCCTGGGCGGGCCAAGGCCGAGTAGAGGCCCATGGATGCGCCGTACAGCCCGCCGAGCAGCAAGCAGGTGCACGTCAGCGAAACGATGGGCAGCTCGACGCGCCCTTCCCGGAGCCGATCAGGGTCGGTGTAGCGCCCCCTGAGGAGGCTGTCGATAGATCCGAACATGGGGACACCGTGCCGCTGCACCCTTGGCCTTGCAATGCAAAGCTTATAGAATCCCCCGCCGACCATCTCCGATGGAGGCACCCCGCCCCGGGAGTGGGCACCACATCTTGCCCGCCCTTCCTCTGTGTGGCAAAGTATTGCCATGAGCCCGCCCCGCGATCCCCGACTCGATATCGCCTTCGAGCGATTGGCCGATATCCACGCCCAGGTGGCCCGCTCGTCGCACTTTCGCGGGTACCGGGCGATTCCGGTCGCGTGCCTGGGAGCGATGGCGCTCTTGGCGGCGGCCCTCGAGCCGTTTGTGGTGCCTGAAGCCTCAGCCAAGGTCCATGCTGGCTACTGGTTGACCGTCGCCGCCATCGGAGCGAGCGTCGGCGCCCTCGACCTGTTCCTGCGCAGGCGCTCCCTCTCCGGGCCCGGAACCTGGAGCGCAGTAGCGCAGCTTGTTCCGGCTCTCCTTTGCGGCCTCGTGATGGGCTTTGTCCTCCAGGAGCGGGCTGAGCTGTTGCCGGGCATTTGGACCACGCTCTTTGGACTTGGGGTCCTGGCCTCGCGCCCCTACCTCCCTTCCGCGATCCACGGCGTGGCGCTCTTTTACGTGGCTGCCGGCCTTGCCATGACCGTAGCGAGCAGGGAAGGCGCCGTTGTGTCCCCATGGGCCATGGGGCTGACCTTCGGCATCGGCCAGTTTGTATCCGCCGCCGCCCTTCGCCGCACGGCTCCCTCCCACCGGGACACAGAGGAAGAGACCGAATGAAAGACGGATCCTTTGCCTACGAAGGCCTCACGCGCGTCCTACACGAGCGTGCTCGCCTGTCCGCGATCACCGCCCTCTCCACCGCCAATGACGGACGCACCTTCAGCGAACTGAAGCGCCTCTGCGACCTCACGGACGGCAACCTCAATCGACACCTCAAAGTGCTCGAGGAGGCTGCGCTTGTGCGCATCACGAAACGGGGCGGCGGCCGCACCGCGGAAACGCGTGCGAAGATCACAGCCAAGGGCAAACGCGCCTTCTTGACCTACCTCGCCGAGCTCGAACGCGTCCTCATGGACGCACGCACCAGCGAAGACGCAGAGGAAGAGTCCTCTGAAGACGGGCCTGAAAACGCCCTCGCATGACAATCCCCTGGACACCTTGAGGAACGCTGGGCCCGATTCTCTGACGGGATTGCGGCGTCGCAGTAGATTGGTATTCAATGCTCGCCCATTCGATCGCCCTTGGACTACTCGCCGTTTTTGTCGCCGCGCCGACGCCGATCCGGCACCACGACTCCGTCCATAAGGACATCGCCGCCCTGCGAAGGCAGATCGCCACGAGCCCGGCGCCCGCGTCTCTCCATCTTGCGATCGCTGACCTCGAGCGACGACAAGGGCATGTGATCGACGCCCGTCGCGAGCTCAAGCTCGCCGAGCGTGCCGGTGCCCTGCCCTTCCAGATCGAAGGACAGCTCGCCGCTTGCGCGATGGCGGAGGGCGACTTTGAAGCGAGCGAACAACTTCTGACGAGCCTCCTGCGGGATCGGCCGGGGGATCTCCCCGCGCGGCGCATGCGGGCCCAGGTGCGCACCCGGTCGCACAAGCACCTCGCCGCCGCCTGCGACCTGGCGTCGATCCGCGAGGCCGATCCGGACGCGTTCTCGCAGGAAGATGCGCTCGCGCTCGCGGACGCCTTGGCCAAAGCCGGACACCTGCAGGCCAGCATCTCCTCCCTCGACCGCGTGCTTCAAAGAAGCGCCCTCCAAGGTAGCGCCCGTAGCGCAGTCTTGATCCAGCGCGCCGTCGAGCTCGAAACCGAACTCGGCGCCTTCGCCGCGGCGCTCAGAAGAACGGAGACCATGTGTGCCGCCGGCGTGGCGCCGCACGTGGTGGCCGCATTGCGCGGTGACCTCTATCTCGCCCTTGGGCAATCGGAACGCGCACGAACCGAGTGGCAAGCTGCGGCCACTGCGTTGCGCCCCGTCGTACGAAGGCGCAGACGCTCCGGCGCCCTTCGCCGCGACCTCGCACTGCTGGAGAACAAGCTCGCTCGACTCGCACCCTCCATTCCCACCCCCTCGCGCCAATGACCTTCCCTTCGTACCTGAACGTAGCAGCGGCTGCGGCACTCCTATGGGGATCCACCGCGGCATACGCCCAGGTGGAGCTCGTCCCCAAGGGCTCCATTTGGCGCTACCTCGACAACGGCAGCGACCCGGGGCCCGCATGGTTCTCGGCTGGCTTCGATGATTCCCAATGGAGCGCTGGGCCCGGCCGCCTCGGCTACGGCGGCGACGAGGACACGACGATCTCCTTCGGACCGAGCCCCGTCCAGCGCCACATCACGTCGTACTTCCGTGCCACGTTCCAGGTACCCGACCCCACAACCTACGTGGGGCTGGAGCTGAGGCTCCTGAGGGACGACGGTGCGGCGGTGTACCTGAACGGCGAGGAGATCCAAAGAGACAACCTCCCGGCCGGACCGCTCAATCCCACCGTGACCGCACCGGGTTCGATCAGCGGCTACAAACAGGACTTCCACTACCCGACGTTCCTACGCCCACGGGACCTCGTCGCCGGAACGAATACGATCGCCGTGGAACTGCACCAGGATTCGCCCTTCAGTCCCGACGCCGCGTTCGACCTTGGGCTCGTGGGACACACCGGTCCGTCCGTGATCCGGGGGCCTTACCTGCAAAACATGCGTCCGGACGCAGCCGTCATTCGTTGGCGCACACTGACGCCCACGGTGGGTGCCGTCTGGACCGGCCTGTCCCCCCAAGCACTGACGCTAGCCGCTTCAGACCCAGCCCCCAGGCTTGAGCACGAGATCGAAGTCACGGGACTCAGCGACTCGACCACGATCTACTACGGCATCGGCGAAGCCGGCGCCGCGGCCCCCACCGTTGGCGGAGAT
>CAJXRJ010000565.1 GCA_913058555.1 uncultured bacterium | reverse complement strand
GTTGCTCGTGCCGCCAGCGCCGGGCACGAAGGCCTGGTCCATGGACGTCACGAAGATGCCGAACTGGTTCAGCGGAAGATCCGAAGCCGTCAGCGTCACGTCGTTGTCAGCAACCGTCAGGCTGCCTTCGGCGCTCATCGTGGCCGGGACGCCGGTGGAGTTGTTCTCCGCCATGCAGTAGTTCGAGCCGATGCTGCCGGTCGGGCCGGAGAGGACGTCCGACCAGGTGCCAGCCGAGAACGTGTTGGCAACGGGGACGGCGGTCGGGAGCGTGCCGGTGTAGGTGAGGGTGGCAACATCGAAAACGTCGATGGGCTGGGCCTCGTCCTGGATCAGGTAGACGGTTCCGTTCGGGTTGAACGCAAGGCCGTCGATGTCAGAGAGGGTTCCGGGGTACGCCGAGATGATCGTCTCGGTGTCGGCGACGATGTCGAGAGTCACGATGCCGCGACCCGAGGCAACGTCCGAGCTGCCGTAGAACAGGCCGGTGGCGGGGTCCACGTCCAGACCGCCGACGTCGAGGTCAGCGGGGGTGGAGTAGATGAGCTCTTCCGTGCCGAGGCCGGTCACGAGGTCGATGGAGTAGATGCCCTCGAGCGGGGTGCCACCGAATTCGTCCACGGCGTACAGCGTGCCAGCGTTGTGGGCCATCGCCTCGCAGCGGATGCCAGCGCCACCAGCGTCAGCAGCGGCGACCACAAAGGCCGTGGGGACGGCGGTGCCGTATCCCCATGACGAGATCATGCCTTCGTCCGAGACGTAGAGGAGTTGGTTGGTGTCGTCGTCTGCCAATCCGTAGCAACGTTCACCGGTGAACACGGGGCCAGCGGAAGCGGTCGTGCCCACGTCGAGGAGGTAGTTGTCGTCGTTGGACGCGTTGCTGGTTCCGTAGACGATTTGGGCCGAGGCGGCCGAGGCCAGAAGGGCGCCGCCAAGGGGGAGGGCCAGAGTCTTGCAGATTTTCATGAGCGAGAAATACAGAGGGAGTAACAGGAGGAATCGGCAGGCCGCTCGGACGGTCAAGCACAGGGACCGTTTCGACTGAGGGGCCATCGGCTCCGAAGAGCTGGGACCCAGAGGGTACCCTGGGGATGGCGAGTTTGTGTCGCGATCAAGAATGCATGCTGGCGCGGCTCCGATTCCGAGAGCGATTGCCGGTGCTAACGGTCTCTATCTGGAACACTCCCGGCCGCGCCGGCCCGCTCGGCCGTTTTCCGCCTTGCCCGCCTCCACCCGACGGCAACCGACCACCGATCAGCATCTCCATGGGTAGACGACCGCTCCAACTCCTCATCACCGCCGCTCTTGTGGCGCTCGGTATCTGGTTCGTGGCGACCCGAGAGACGGCGCCCCAGGACGGCGACGGCGGTCCAGCGGAAAACGTCCCGGCGGCCACCGCCGAGCAGGACGCGACGCTGAAGCCCCTCTCCGGGTCGGGCGAGCGGACGCTCGTGGAGGCCACGGGCGGCCCCACCAGTTGGACCGTGCTCGCCCGCATCGCGGACGGCCGCCCCGCGGAGGACGCCCAGATCGTCGCGGTGTCGGGGACGACGCAATTGTCCGGCGCTGGAACCGCGGTTTGGGATGACGTGCTCCCCGGCACGTGGCGCCTGCGCGTCACATCCGCCAAGGGCCAGGTGATCGAGCGTGACGTGACCCTGCGCCCCGGTGAGGAGAACAAGACCTACGTACGGTTGGGCATGCCTGCGACGGTGACGGGCAATCTGGTGAACACCCGGGGGGAGCGCCTCGTCTCCCATTTGGTCTGCTTCCTCCGCAAAGGGGAGCAGGTCCCTGACGAGGCGGGGAAGCTCCGCGGCCTCACCTCGGCCTCGTCGGATATCGCAGGTAACTTCGAAGTTGAGCTTCCGGAGACCGGCCGTTGGCGCCCCGTGGTGATCTACGGGGGCCGGGTCCTTTTCGAGGGTGACTTCGAAGAGCTAAAGCCGGACGGGCTCCGGCGACGCTGCAATATCGTAGTTCCTGCCAAGCCTCGGCTGGTGATCACCATGGAGGGCTTCGATCAGATCAAAGAGGCCGGCGAGCTTGTCGCGGTTTCGGTCTACCGGCCCAAGACCCCTGAAGAGTTCATTAAGGAGGCCGAGTACGCCCGCCTTCGTCGCGAGCGGACGCCCCCAACGGTGGACGATCAGGACTCGGAGGATGCGAAGGGCGAGTTCTTGCGCGCGAAGGCCGCCGCCGAAGACCCCGAACGGCTTGCGATCATCGAGAAACAAAAGAAGTGGCTGAAGGTCGTCCCTGAGGGATGGCGCAGCATCGGAAGCTCCATCATCCCTGAATCGGGCAGGCTCGTCTTCGATCACCTCGACCACGACCGTGAGTACCGCCTCGCGACCCGTAAGGGCAATGAGGTGTTCCGAATCGATTCCAGCGTCTACATCGGCTTTGGCGAGGTCCTCCGCGCCCATCTGACGCCGCCCAGCCCCGTCGCCGACCCGGAATCCCTCGACTCCCTACGCCGCTGCGCCATCGCGCTCCGGCCCGTCACCGTGGGCGGCGAACCGCTCGCCCCCGGCGCCACCTGGGACCGCTAGTCCAGCCGCGCCGCATCTGGTGAGCATCGCGCCGCGCCGATGGGAGCCTGAGTGGGGCAAGTCCGCGCCGTCGGGCTCTTGAGGCCGTTCAGGGCCCTGGCGACGCGTTCTAGTGATGAGGCGACAGCACCGTCTCCAACTCCACGGGGCTTACGGGCCTCACGTGCGTGTCCGGCAGCACGGTGGCCAGCGACAACAACCAAACGCTGCACGCGACCAACCTCCCCCCGAATCAGTTCGGCAGCTCCATGGACTTCGAATCCTGGTTCTGGGACTCCACCGCCGCAGGCAGCAACCGCACCAACGGCATCATGGTGATCGTCCGCCACAGCCAAGTCGTGCTGGGCCAGGCAAAGGCGAGGTAGTCGACGGCTGCCTTCATAGACTAAGTGAACCATGAGAATCTCTCTCCTTCCCCTCGCCAGCTGCTTGCTCCTCGCCGCGAGCTGCGCCAATCCGATCAACCTCCGCAACGCAGAGAAGTACTACTCGGCTGCGTTGCAGGCTTCCCAGCGCGGGGAGCACGAGCATGCCGCCATGCTCCATAGCCGCGCCTACGGAAACGCGAAGATGGGCGGGGCACCCGATGCTGGCCTTGCGATGACCATGTACGGCTACGGCCGGGAACTCGCGTTGCTCGGGGAGTTCGAGGAAGCGGAGTCGCTCTTGACCGCCTCGCTGGAGCTGCAACGGGAGGTGGAGCCGTTCGAGCCCCTCGAGGTGATTCGGCGGGCCAGCGTCCTGGGCCGCATCTATCTCGACACGGGGAGGCCCAAGCTTGCGATTCCAATGTTCCATGAAGTGATTGGCCACGCGGACGGGCTGCCTGAGGGCGACATTTCGCCCGCCGACATGATGTATGTGATGAAGGATCTGGTGGCGGCGGCGCAGGCGGCCGGGGACGGCGCGGACCTTCGCGGTGCAGACAGTCGGCTCGCCGCACTACTAGCGGAACACGGCGATGTCGAGCCGGGCTTCCCCTACGAGCGCTTCACACCGAGTGCGACCGCGGCCCGCCGCGCCGCGGACCCGGGTAGGGCCCCAGTGGTCGCCGAATGAGCCACCTTGTCCAAGCGTGGAGCATCGCCGTGCTCAGTGTCCTTGGGTTCTCATGTACGGGGCCAGAACGGGCCTACGTTGGCCCGGTACTTCCTTCCGAGGAGATCGCTCGAGTGACTGGCCGCGCGGACCTGGGCATCGTTGACGCTCTTGCGGTGGCGGCGGGCACCACGACTCGACCGGAGATTCCCGAATCTCTCCCCGAGTCCCTCCTCATCCGGTTCGTGGATGGGGTTCCGGTCAAAGGGGACGCCTTGGGCATCCCCGCCGTGGACTTGCTTCCGGGCGCCCATGAGCTTGTGGTCCAGGGCAAACGCTTCCTCACGGGCCCCGATCGTATCGAAGCGTCGGACGGGCGGCTTCAGTTTCACGCCCTGGGTGGGGAGCGGTACCGTCTCGCCGCAGCGCCGTCGGAGCATCAAGCGCCGTGGTCCTACCGCCTCATTCGTGAGGCTGACGGTGAAGTGATCGCCAGCTCGGAGCCGCTCCCTGGGAAGTTGGACCTGTCCGCCCTTCCGGGCGACGCGCAGGAATGGTCCATGGTCTCGTGGGAGCAATACGCCATGTACTCGCAAGCGTTGAACGTTCCGCCAGGGGAGGCCATTGAGACGGCGCCGCAGTACCTCATTCGCAGCCGATCTCGGCTGCATAAGAACGTGACGCCAGGCGGCGCGCGCTATCAATCCGTCCGTGCGAAGAGGTTGGAGAGGCTAGCAGTCGAGGAGGTCGATGTGGGGCCGGGCGCTTGGTTAGAGCGCTGGCATGACCAGCCAAATCAGGGGCTTCCAGAGGGCGTGGCGAGACGCGGTGTGAGCCTCCATGAGATCGTTGACGGAGTTCACTCAACGACTGCGTTCATCTCACGGGAACCCTCGGCCGCTGACGTGGACGAAATTCTCCGGGTCTGGGAAACGCGCCTCCTCAGGGCCGCAGGCTTCCCGGCGGAGTGAGCCCCGTCCCCGGCGGACAAGCCATGCTCCAAAGGCTCGCCGAGAGCTGTGGTGCCATGTAGCCTTGACACGCCGCGCGCGTGGACCACGACCGCGGGCGCTGCAGCGGCTTGATCTGATTTGCCGCACCCACCTCCATCGAAGCTGCTGATGAACTCGATTCTATTGCTACTAGCCTCCGCCGCTTCCCAGGCCGGCACGGGTCCTGCCCCCACGTACGTTCCCCAGGATGGGGACCTCGAGATCCGACTCACGGCGCCCAATGACGCCAAGGCGAGCATCGGATGGAGTCCAAAGGGGGCCAAGGTCCGCCTGTCGGCTGGAGACGGCGTTCTCGCGGGTAGCTTCCGCTTGGGGCCGAAGGGCGCGCCGCCCGTGGGTGTCGAGCTTCGGCGATCCAGCGACGGGTCTGGCTTCGATCGACTCGCCCTCGACACAGATCGCAGTGGCACCTTCGAGGCGGGCGAGATCCTGACGACGACACCGACCGAGCGCCGTGGGAAAACGTGGTCGTCGTTCACCGG
>CAJXRJ010000564.1 GCA_913058555.1 uncultured bacterium | reverse complement strand
GGCAGCGTCAGATGTGTATAAGAGACAGGCCGCGAGGACCGCGGCCGTGGCCATAGGTATTGAAGACTGGTGTGGGGCTTAGCGGTGCCACCGAAAGAACCCGGGCCTGGCGTCATCCCATAGGGAACTCAGCCTGCACGGGCAGGAACGGGGAACCGGCGGAAGTCGCCCCGAAGGATCAGCCCTTCGAAGAGTCGCTATCCTGCGACGGCTTCGCGGAGTCCTGGAGGTCCTTGGTCATCCCTGCGACGCCTTTGCGGGCCTCACGGCGGGCGAGCAGGTACTTGCCCGAACCCATGCCGATCTTGCGGACACGACGGCGGCCACGGGTGGGTCCGCCTGCTTTGAACTGTGATTTGGCCATGGTAGTGGCGCTCAAACTCGGGGCTGGAACGACTTCCGGCCCGGTTGAGCGGCCCAAGAAGGTAGGGAGCGCCCCCCCAAGTGTCGAGTTTCGTCTTGGGTTCTGCGCAAGATCCCTTTCCGTGCGTCCCGGCGGGCCCCCATTCCGGTCTCCCCAGGGAACGATTCTGAGGGCGATTCTGAGGGCGATTCTGGGGGCCCCCCATCCCCCGAAGGAGACCCAAAGTCGGGGCAGAGACCCCCTAGGGATACGCGGAGGGCTCCGTAGACTGGACGCATGGCCGACCGTCGCATCTTTATCGGGGACCTCCAGGGCTGCCGCGAGGAATTCGAGGACCTCCTGGAGGCCGTCAACTACGACCCTACGGCGGACGCGGTCCATCTAGTGGGCGATCTGGTCAACCGTGGCCCCGATTCCGTGGGAGCCGTGCGCCTCGCCCGGTCCCTCGGGGCCGAGCCGATCCTCGGCAACCACGACATGCACGTGCTGCGCCAGGCCCGGGACCCGTCCCTCCGCGGGAATCGCCGCACGCTGAAGGCCCTCCAGGCCGCCCCGGATGGCCCACTGCTTCTCCAGTGGCTCGCCGAGCAGCCCCTCGTCCGCTGCTGGGACGACGTGGTTTGTGTCCACGCAGGCATCCACCCCCTGTGGAAGGACCCCTGCCAAGCGGTGGCCGGGGCCGACATCTACGACCGGGACAACGACGACGTCGAGTTCGCGGTGCGGGCGCGGCACTGTGACCCGAAGGGCAAGCCACCTCCCCGGGGCGACTGGCCTCCACCGCCGATGCCCTACCGCGCGTGGGACGCGTATTGGCGCAAGCGGCCCGATGAAAATCGAACGGTCGTCTTCGGCCACTGGGCCCGTCGAGGGCTCGTCGTGGAACCCAGGACACGGGGCATCGACACCGGCTGCGTTTACGGCGGCGAACTCACAGCCTGGATTGCGGAAGAGGACCGAATCGTGAGTGTCCCCGCCCGCCGCGTTTGGTACGAGACGTCATGACCGCAGCGATTCAGAAGAAGGGGACGCCGAAGAAGGCGTCCATGAAGCCAAAGAAGGCCAAAGCCGCGAAGGCAAAGCAGTACGAGGAGTTCGACTGGTACGAAACGCCCACGTACTACGACGCCATTTTCGATGTGGATTCCGACGTCGAGGCCGACTTCCTCGAGCAGGCCTTCGAGAAGCACGCGACGCACCCCAAATCCACAAAGGGTAAGCGCCGCGTCCTCGAGCCCGCTTGCGGCTCAGGGCGGCTGATGGTCGAAATGGCCTCGCGCGGGTGGAAAGCCCACGGCTTCGACCTTGAACCCGCGATGGTGCAGTTCTCCAAGGACCGCCTGGCCGCCGAAGGCCTCGAGGGCAGCGTCGTGAAGGGCAACATGGCGGACTTCAAGACGCGCGGGCAATTCGACCTCGCCCACTGCCTCGTGAGCACGTTCAAGTACCTGCTCACGGAAGAGGACGCCCGCGGGCACCTGCAGTCCATCGCCCGCGCCCTTCGGCCTGGGGGAATCTACGCCCTGGGCTTCCACCTCTCCTGGTACGACTACCGCGAGAAGACGAACGAGCGCTGGAAGGTCGAAAAGGACGGCGCGAAAGTCGACTGCACGATCAGCGGTTGGCCCGCGGACAAGAAGCTCCGCCGCGAGAAGGTCCAAGCTCGCATGAAGGTCGTCGAAAACGGCGTGGAGAAGCGCGCCCAGACGACCTGGTGGTTCCGAAGCTACGACGCGAAGCAGGTCCGAAGCCTCCTGCGCTCGGTGCCCGAGCTGGAGCACGTCGCGACCTACGACTTTCTCTACGAGATCGACGAGCCCCAGAAGTTCTCGAACGAGCAGTGCGACACGCTCCTGATCCTGCGGCGAAAGTAGCGCGGCCAAAGCGAGCCAGAATGGCGCCAAGCCGCCATATTGGCTCGCTGCCGCGCCACAACGGCAGCCCCGCAATGGGAGCCGGCACGCCCCATCCTGGGGGCCCATGGGCAGCTGTAAGGCCATTACCAACAGGACCTTACAGCTCCCATGCCCCCCCCCTAGCGCGCCCCAACGCGGCAACGCTGGCCCGATCGTTGTTCCTCCGTCGGTCGTCTGCGGGCGCGCTGTTGCGCTCGCCGCACCGCTCTCCACACATAGGTCCACGGAGGATCTCCCCATGGTTTTGTTCAACCGACTCGCACTTGCTCCTCTCCAAGGTACCGGCCTCGACTCCCTCTTCCGCGCCGCGGAAGAAGCCGCTACCCGTGCCGTCCAGGTCGGATCCCAGGCCTCTCCCTTCACGAAGCCGCTCGGTGGCGTCGACATGACGAGTGCCGAACTTGTCCCGACGGAAACGGGCGCGCACCTCACCCTGATGGCTCCCGGCTTCGGCCCCGACGACATCGAGATCTCGGTCAAGCGTGACACCGTCACGGTGACCGGGAAGAAGGAGCGGGACGGCGAGACCAAGCACGCGTTCACGCGAACGTTCCGGACGCCTTTCCCCATCGACGCGGACACGGCGGCGGCCAAAGTCGAGCACGGTGTGCTTGAGCTTGAGCTCCCGCGGCACGCCTCCGCCGCTCCCAAGATCGTGAAGATCGCCGGCGCCTCTGAGGCGCCCCTCGAGATCGACACGGACGCGCCGGAAGCGTCCAGCGACGAGGCGTGATTTTCGCCTGAGCCGCCGGCAGCGCCCCAGCGCTGCCGGCGGTCTTCCCATGCCGGCCGCTGATCAATCGCGGGAGATCAACTCAATCCACGCCAGGTCACCGGGGTGTAGCTCCACGCGGTCATTCGGATCTTCGGTGACCTCTCCCGCGGGGAAAGGAACGATCACTCCCTTACCGTCAGCGTGAAGGTAGAGCGTGAAGGGTTCACGGACCAAACCGCCAGGGAGGAACCGATCCATCACCGGTGTGATCATCCTGTCGGCGAACTGGAGCCGCATGCTCTCGAGCTTGATCTCCGAAGCGTCGTCGTCGTCGGGCTGCCATCGGATCACGCGGGCCCAATGGGGTGACGCCTTGAGCTCGTGCGACGCACGCTCGATTTCCGAATAGAGCCCATCAAGACTCGCCTGGGATCTCTCCATCCAGCGGGCGCTCCGCAGGCCAGCCTTCGGTCCCCGGGCCACGGACGCACCCACCCTCAGGCTCGGCAGCGTCCTCGAGAGTAGCCGACGACGAACATCGAACGGCAGCACATCGCGGATCTCGTCCTTCTTCCGGTACTCCCGGCCGCCCAACTCACGAAGAATGACCTCCGGGTCCTTCTCGTACTCAAAGGAGCGGAGTCTTGTGCCGTAAGGAAAAGGAGACTGCGCGGCGAGCCTCTTCTCCGCGAGGCTCCGGGCCTCCACGCCATGGAACCTGCCAACCGACTCCAGTAGGAAGCCCTGCAACCGGGCGATTTCGTCGGGAAACGCAGCAAAGTCAATTTGCAGCCACGACCGGTCCGGGGCGTGAATGCGCGTCATGGTGATGGCTTGGCGTTCCGCCGCGACGTAGCTGAACGCCACCTGGCGTATCGCGGTCTCCACCTCCTGATGTGGACGGCCTTCCGGTGAGAGGCGTTGGCGGATTTGGGAGGCCACGATCGACACCCCGACCGGCGTATCGTCCGGCGCCACGGCCACCGCGCCGTTCGAGATCATAGGTTCAGGCTCAACGCTGCAGGCACCGAAGAGAAGGGCGGTGACGGCGAAGAAGAGGAACAGCGAGATGATGGCCCAGAAGACAAAGGAGAACGCCCTGTCGAAGCAGCCGCGCTGAGCTTCCAACTCCATCTTCTTGAGCTTCTTCAGCTCCCGAAAACTCAAGCCCGCCGCCTCCTCGGGCTCTGGCTCAGGCCCGGGCACGTGCGATCGCTCACTCGGCGCCCCCTGAAGCGGCTCGGAGCTTCCCCGGCCGATGGAGTCGAGGTCCTCCCCCACGCCGCTGACCTGCTGATAGCGCCGGTCCGGGTCCTGCTCTAGCGTTCGATCCACGACGTCGTCCAGCCGGCGATCCACCTTCGCACGCGACGAAAGCGGCGCGTAGCGGCCCTGGGGCACCTCGCCCGTGAGCAGCTCATAAAGCACCACGCCAAGGGAGAAGATGTCCGCGCGATGGTCCACCTCCCGCGGACGATTGAGCTGCTCCGGCGCCATGTACCGCCACGTCCCCATGGCCTGGGAAGCTCCGGTCAAACTGATGGCTTCGGCGTTGGCCCCAACCAGCTTCGCGAGGCCGAAGTCCACGAGCTTGATGGCGCCGGATTCGTCCACCAGAACGTTCTCAGGCTTGATGTCCCGGTGCACCACCCCCATGCCGTGGGCGTACTCGAGGGCGGCGCAAATCTGCCTCGTGAAGTCCAGGGCGTCCGCGGCGCTCATCTGCCCTTGACGCAGGACCTGCCTCAGGTTCGCGCCGTCCACGAACTCCATGGTCAGGAACCAATACGGGCCCGCCCGGCCCGCATCGTGAACCGACGCGATGTTCGGATGATGGAGCTTGGCCATGGCCCGCGCCTCACGGGCGAAGCGTTCCCCGAAGGCGGGATCGTTCGCGGGGTCCAGCAGCAACACTTTCAGGGCGATGACCCTGCCAAGGTCCTTTTGGATGGCGCGGTAGACCGCGCCCGAACCGCCGCGCCCCACGAGGGCGAAGATTTCCAGACCCGGGAAATGCGGGCTCAGCTCGTCAATTCCCGGGGGCGCCAGCACGGGCGACCCGAAGGCGCTGCGAATCATGCCGTCCTCCCCCTGTCTC
>CAJXRJ010000563.1 GCA_913058555.1 uncultured bacterium | reverse complement strand
GACAGTGCCGCAGTACTGTGCCAGGATCATTTTCTAGCTTTCGCCTAGCATGGAATGGTCGGCTTGGCGGTCCATGTGATCGCGATGCGGCTGCTAGGATCAAAAGCGAAAGAATGACCCTGGCACGGTACTCTAGGATCAAAAGCGAAAGAATGATCCTGGCACGGTACTCCGGTACGGTACTCCGGTACTCTGCAGCACTCCTTAGACTCAGTTTCGGGGCTTCGATTGGGACGGCGTTCACGTTGCCCGCGGGGGTCCCTCCCGTTGCGGACCTGTACGTGGATGCTGGGGCGAATTGCGGGATCGGGGCGGGGACCATGGCGCAGCCCTACTGCACGATCGGCGAAGCGGTCGCGGGGGCGGTGGACGGCGACGTGATTCGTATCGCTGCGGGATCGTACGTGGAGAATCTAGTGCTGGATTCGGACGTGACTCTGGTGGGGACTTCGGGCCAAGCGCTCACCACCATCGACGGGGGAATGAATGGCTCCGTCGTCACCGTCACCTTCACCGGCGATGCCACGGTGGACGGAGTGACGATCACCGGTGGCTCGGACTCGGGCATCACCAATCGGGGCTATCTGGTCCTTCGGAACAGCACAGTCACGGGCAATACGGTCACCACGAACTTCGGCGGGGGGGGGATCTACCACGATCGCGCCGGCACCCTGACGCTCCGCAATGTTTTGGTGTCGGGCAATAGCGCACTCGGCGGCACCGGTGCTTTTGGTGGAGGCATCTTCGCTGGCGTCGGGGGGCGCGTTTGGATCGAGTCATCCACGATCTCAGGCAACACGGCGCTCCGGGGCGGAGGGACCTACTCCTTCGGCAACGATGTGACCATCATGTCATCGACGGTTTCGGGCAACAGGGCTAACTCCCACGGTGCAGTGCTCCTCGATGGATTCTCGGAGATCATCAATTCAACCATCAGCGGGAACATGGGCGGCGGCGTCTCGTTCACCCAGTCGCTCTTCTCAGGGAACTACCTTCGCATTCGCAGCTCGACGATCTTCGGGAACGATGGTGGGGGGGTGTCGCACGGGCTTCCTGGCGCTGTCTCGATCGCGAACTCCGTGGTTGCGGGCACCATCAACGCCGAAGACTTAACGGACTTCTGCGTGTCGAATGGCTTCAACTTCGTGGGGTCTTCCTCGGGTTTGACAGGGCTCGTCGACGGAGTCAACGGGGATCAAGTGGGCTCACCCGCGGCGCCGATCGATCCGTTCCTGGGGCCGCTAATGCGCAACGGGGGACCGACGATGACCCATCAGGCCCTGGCGGGTAGCCCTCTGATCGGTCGCGGGAACCAAGTTCACCTCGAGCCGGTGGATCAGCGCGGTGCGGTTCGCGTGGCGGGCTACGTCGATATCGGATCGACGGAGGAGAACAACGGGAATCTCCCGGGTTGTTCCTCCGTTCCCAACTCAACGGGGAGCATCGGTGCGATTGCATACTCAGGAAGCCTCGAAGCTGTTGAGGACAACTTCACCTTGACGATGTCGAGCTTGCCGCCCCATCAGTTCGGAGCTTTCCTTGTGGCTCCCCGGCCTGGGTTCCTCGCGAATCCGGCGGGGAGTGCGGGGCACCTTTGCCTGGATGGGACTATCGGCCGCTTCTTCTTGCCCTCTCAGATCATGGGGAGCGGTCCATCGGGAGCCATCAGCCTCCGCGTCCCCTTAACGATGATGCCCCAGGGGAACGGCTTCGTCGTGGCGCTGCCGGGGGAAACCTGGTTCTTCCAGGGATGGCATCGGGACGTCATCGTGGGCACTCCGGCTTCCAACTTTTCAGCAGCGATCGGCGTGCTTCTTCGCTGACATTCGGTGCCTGCCCACGGCCCCAGAAGCGGTCTTGGTGGCGCCGTGCTGGGGCCTTTGTTGCGAGGGACGTCTGGTGGAAAGACGATGTGCGGCACCGTACGCCCCCCGGTACGCCCCTGAGATTTCGGCCCCAGTTTCACTTTTCTGCGATAGCGTGGCCCCTTGCCCTGGGGGACCACCCACGTGTAGGCACCAACGATCGCTGGTCCACAGCAGTTGGGTTTCTACGAGCAGGCCTGCCCCAGGGATTCCGTAGCGTCGACACGCCTCCTCGGCCCACTCTCTTGCAGATTGCCCTGCATCGTGCAATCCGCACATGAAATCTTCACTGCCGTGAGTCCGCGCCGACCCACCCACTCACCTGTCTTGCATCCTGATGCGCGGTGACTTTGCCTTGCCTTTCTGAGCAACCAAGCACGAACTGATATGAAACGATTGAGCTGTATTCCTGCCCTCCTTCTCGCCTCGGTGACAACCTCGGCAGTGCAAGCTGATGTCATCATCAGCAACCTCTCCGAATCGATCACGAGTTCGACGGCGTTCGGGATGAATTCGACCACCCAATACAAGGCCTTTGGCTTCACCATGGGGTCAAGTGACTACACGCTCGAGGAGGTGGTGCTCTCGCTGACTTCCACCACCGTGAACCCCACGCCCCTGGTTGAGATCTACTCGGACGCGGGCAACACGCCGGGAGTGTCCTTGTTCACGCTCGACAACCCAGCTGTCGTCACTGGCACGGACGACTTTGTGTTTACGGCTGGGTCGCCTTTTGTGCTCACTGCCGGCGCGAGCTATTGGATCTACGTCACTTCGGTGCCTGTACTTGGCGATTCATTCAACTGGCAGAGCGCCGGAAACGTCACCCTGCCATCCGGGCCGGGCGCGACCGCGATCAGCTACGAATTCAACGGCGGCGGGAGCAGCTTCTACAACAGGCTCGAGGTTCGGGGTTCGAGCGGTTTCGGAACCAACTACTGCACGGCCGTGGCCAACTCGACCGGCCTTCCTGGTGTCATGTCCGCTGCGGGATCCAGTGTGGTAGCATCGAACGACTTCACCCTGGAAGCGAGCCAACTCCCGAACAACCAATTTGGAATCTTCGTCACTTCGATGACTTCGAGTGCGGGCACTCCAGCGGTGGGCAGCAACGGCAACATCTGCCTCGGCGGTCAAGTCGGACGATTCACTTTGGCGAGTCAGATCGTCAGCTCAGGGGCAAGCGGCATGTTCAGCCTGACGGTGGATCTAAATGCCTTCCCCCAAGGAAACGGCTTCGTGCCTGTCGCCAGCGGACAGACCTGGTTCTTCCAAGCGTGGTACCGCGACGGCGTCGGCGCCGGATCCAACTTCACCGACGGCCTTGAAATGACCTTCCAGTGAGGGAAGTACGGAGCCAGGATCAGTTTTTCACTTTCGGCCGGCATGGCATGATCGACTCCGCGGCCCATGTGGTCGCGACGCGACGGCGAAGGCCAAAAGCAAAAGACTGATCTTGGCGCGGTGGCTCCGCTGCGCATCGGAGGCGATCGCCGTTCACGCCGAGCGCAACGCGTCGGCCCGTTGGGGCGCCTATCGAAAGCGCCACCAGCGACGCCTTGCCGGGGACCCGGCAAGGCGTCGAGGCCGCTGAAGTCCTGGCGTGGCATTTGAGCGCACGAAGGCTCCGCCATCTGTGACAGTGGGCGGGCTCACCCCGTGCGCGAGTAGCCTGAGGGTCCTTGGAAGCAAGAGATCGATCCGCGCTCGACGTTCCTGGCCATTCGGGCATCTGCGAGCAGTTCCTCCAACCGCTCAAGGAAGTCGCGAGGGTGGCCGAAAGGCGTATCAGGCACATCCCCACAACTCGGTGACTCCCCACTGAGCGTGCCCCAGACCCAACTTCACCATGGCGACTGACGGCACGAACTCCAACCCAGGCCAACTCGATCTCCCGCATGAAGAGCAGGGGGTCGGGTTGCTAATCGAGATGTCCGCCGCAGCCACCGGTGAGCACGCATCCGATATCCACCGGGGCCTTGAGCTGGCTGCCAAGTTCTTCGGGCTCGAATTCGGGATCGTGAGCCGGGTCGAAGGCGACCGCTACGTCATCGATCATGTCTTTCAGTCGAACGAGGTTGGCCTTGTCGTAGGCCAGGAATTCGAACTTGGCCTCACCTACTGCGCGATCACACTGGAAGCGAGTGATGTCGTCTCCATCGCGGAGATGAAGAGCTCGATGTACAGCGGACACCCTTGCTATGACTCGTTCCAACTCGAGTCCTATCTCGGCGTGCCACTCCACGTTGACGGCGAGGTTTACGGCACACTCAACTTCTCGTCCACCGACCCCATGCAGAGGGAATGGACCGAGACGGATCGACAGCTCGTTCGAGTCGTAGCTCGCTGGGTCGAATCTTCTATCCAACAGAATCGGCTCAGGTCGCGACTCTCCGAAACGCTAGCCGCTCTTGATGGCGCCAACACAAAGCTACGGGAGCGCAACGAAGACCTCGACAACTTCGCTCGCCACGCGAGTCACGATCTTCAAGCGCCGCTGCAGAACGTCGTCTCGTTGGTCGGACTACTGACGGATGACTTGGGCGACGATCTCCACGAGGAAGCGTCGGAATACGTGTCATTGATCGAGACCCAGGTCGAGCGCATGGGCGATATCGTGCAAGCACTCCTTGCCTTCAGCCAAACGGGCCGGGTCAGAGTCTCTGACAAGGCAGTCGCCTTGGAAGAGTGCGTCGACAGAGCGATCGACGCGCTGCATGAGTTCACGAGCGAACGCGACGCGGAGATCAGCCGGTCGATCTTGCCGAATGTACGGGGTGAATCCGCGCTCCTGACGCAGGTCTTTCAGAACCTCATCGGCAACGCGGTGAAGTTCCAGAAGCCGGGTCACCGTCCACGCGTAGAGATCAGCGGTGAAGCAGCAGATGGCGTCGTCCGCATCCAAGTGGCCGACAACGGAATCGGCTTCGATGCGAAGTACGCCGACGCGATCTTCGCACCGCTTGCGCGACTGCACGGCGCGGGTACTTACCAGGGCAACGGGCTCGGACTCGCCATCTGTCGGAAGATCGTCAATCGCCACGGCGGAACGATCGAGGTCAGCTCCGTACCCGGCTCGGGGTCGACGTTCACGATCACGCTCGACGCGGCGACCAGCGACCAAGAGGGCGAGTAGGGCGCCACTTGGGGGGATAAGGGGCCCAAGCAGAGAGGTTCGGGCCTGTCTCTTATACACATCTCCGAGCCCACGAGACTAGGCATGATCTCG
>CAJXRJ010000562.1 GCA_913058555.1 uncultured bacterium | reverse complement strand
CTACACACTGCATATCGTCGGCAGCGTCAGATGTGTATAAGAGACAGTCGCTGATGACTTGGTGCACGGCGCTCCTGGAGTAGGTCAGGCGCGTATCGCCCGATTTCAGGACGACCTCGCCCTCCCGGATATCCACGACTTGCGCGTGCAGTCCGCCCGTCGTGACCACCTTGTCGCCCTTCTTCAGCTCGCCGAGCATCTGCTCCCGTTGCTTCCGGGATTTGCGCTCCGGAGCAAAGATCAGGAACCAGATCACGGCGCCGATGCCCACGAGCATCCAGAGGTTCATCCCGCTGGAGGGTGGCGCCTCGGTGCCATTGCCCCCGTCGGCTGGTCCCGTGGAGCCACCGACCCCAGGGGTGGCTGGCCCGTCGCGCTGGGCCTCGGCTGCGGACTGGAGGTCCGCCCAATAGATGGGCTGGGCGTCCATCGTGGCCGTCCAGGAGGGGGTGAGGTCCAGGGAGGGGCTCATGCTGGCGGTGGGCGTTAGGGCTGGGAGAGGGAGGCTCATGGGTTTCGCGCGGGGCTCGCCGGGCCGCCCAGAGGGAGGCCCGAGCCGGGAATAGTGCAGAGATCGAGAAGGAGAGCGGCGAAGAGGCGCAAACGCCGGCCGCGGAGCCTAATAGGATGCAGGCCCGTCCGAAAGCCGGACGGAGTGACGAATGCTGACTCAATTCAACCCCTCTGATCGTTTGGTCGTCGCCATGAGCGGCGGCGTGGATAGTTCCGTCGTGGCCTGGATGCTGAAGGAGGCCGGCCACGACATGGTGGGCCTCTTCATGCGCAATGGCGTGGACGTCAAGGAATCCGAGGTGGCCAAGAAGTCCTGCTGCTCCCTGGGAGACGCCCGAGACGCCCGCATGGTTGCGGCCAAACTCGGGGTTCCATTCCAGGCGGTGGACCTCAAGGAGGAGTTCGGCGACGTCATCAGCTACTTCATCTCGGAGTACAGCCGAGGCCGTACGCCCAACCCCTGCGCGGTGTGCAACCGGGACCTGAAGATGGGCAAGCTGCTTGAGTTCGCCGACGAGCTCGGCTGCGCGGGTGTGGCCACGGGCCACTACGCCCGGATCTCGGTGGAGGACGGGCGCGTTCGACTGCGCCGCGGCGTGGACCGCGCGAAGGACCAGTCGTACCAGCTTTTCCCCGTGGCTGAAGCGGACTTGAAACGCACGGCCACGCCCCTGGGTTCCCTGGAGAAGCCCAAGGTGCGCGCCATGGCCGAGGGAGCCGGTATCCGAACCCACGCGAAGAAGGACAGCCAGGAGATCTGCTTCGTGCCGTCCAACGACTACCGCCGGCTCCTCAAGGAGCGTGGCGTGGAGCTGCACCCCGGTCGTATCGTGGACGTCTTCGGCAAGGACCACGGGCCCCACGAGGGCACCGAACACTTCACCATCGGACAGCGCCGCGGCCACGGCGTGGCCGTTGGGGTTCCGATGTACGTGGTCGAGATCCACCCCGATCAGGGACTTGTCGTCGTCGGCACCGAGAACGACTGCAAGGCCCCGTCGATGATGGTGGATGACCTCAACTGGCTTGGATTCGATCCACCCTCGGACGGCACTTTCCGTAGCGCCGTTCAGGTTCGCTACCGGCACGAACCCGCCGTCTGCACCGTGGAGATCACTCCCGGGACAAAAGAGGCGCTCGTGACCTTCGACGATCCGCAGATGGCCATCGCCCCCGGACAGGGCGCCGCGTTTTACGAGTTGGACGAAGCCAAAGGGCGCGGCGGGGACCTGTCCCTCGGGGGAGGTTGGATTCGCTCTGCCAAGCGCGCTGGCATGGAAGAGCCGGCCGCGGCCAAGGACGGTACGGCGCCGGAACCGGGCGCTTCGGCGACGCCCTCGCAGTCCTGATGGCGGGAGCGGCAACCACCGGGGCGCCGGCCCCAGATCGTCAGCGGGAAAGCAGGCCCGAGAATCGGCGAGTCCGGCCGCGCGGCACGGGCTCCCGTCCGGCGGGGACGGACCTTCTGGCCCTTGGGGTTGTCCTTGCCCTCCTGAGTGCGATCGCCTTCGCCTTCGGCGGCGAGTCCGGCACCGATGGGGGCAACGGGCTCGACCCGCCGCTCACCGTGCTCGTGGTCGACGTGTCCCCGAGCATGCTTGAGCCGCGCCCCGGAATCCGCCGGTGGCTCCTGCGGAAGGTCGAGGCCGTGGCCAATGAGGCCCGCACGGCGGGCCACGAGCTCGCCCTCGTGACTTTCGCTGAGCGAGCGACGCGCCGCTTCGAACCGGGCCCCGCAGACGAGTTCTTCGCGGCGTTTCGTGCTGGCGGCGCCGAGTGGTTTCGCGGCGGCCCAATGGGGCCTGCGGGCACTGAGACCTCCTCAACCAGCGATGACGAAGAGCCGGGGAGCGATCTTTCCGGTGCCATCCTGGTGGCGCTCAACCTCCACCGGATGGGACTTCGGGCCCGGGGTCAAACGGTCTTGATTGGGGATGGCACCTTCACGGGGGACGATCCCAGTGAGCTCTTCTCGGAGCCCCGCCTTGGGGCCCTCCGGTGGGTCGAGCCCGAACCCGGTACGAAGCCCGATCTCGAAGTCGTGCGTGTGCGGGCGCCGCAGGCCATCGAGCCTGGCGTGCCTATTCGGTGCCAAGTGGACCTGCGCTTGGCCCACGGACGAGCGCTGCCACCCTCCGCCCAAGTGCGCCTCGATTGGACCCTGCGCGTGACGAGCGTCGCGGCCCTCGAGCGTGGCCGGAATCGCCCGGTTTGGTCCCAAGGCCATGCGGACGAGCCCGTTCCCGCGCAGGCCCTATGGGTCGCTCGGCGGGCGCCGGTCGTACCCGCTGCGGGGGTCCAGCAGGACCGCGGCGATCCCGCCATCCCGTCGTTCAGCCTGCCGTTGGTCTTGCCCGAGATGAAGGAGGGCAGCGGCGAGTTGGTGGTCACCGCCACGCTCCTTCGGGCCCCTTCCGGGCCCGATCCCATGGCCGCGGCGACCATGGCGGACGCCTTTCCTGAGACGAATCACGGACGGACCGAATGGACCGTCGGTGACCCGACTCGAGTTCTCATCGTCGCTCCATCACAAAGCAGCGCTGCGGAGAAGATCGCCGCCTTGTTTGTGGGGCCCGCCTACGACGGGATCGAATTCCTCACGGCGGAAGCCGGGGGAATCGTGGATCAGCTCGCCGGCGCCCGTCCGCCCCACGTGATCTTGACCTCGGGGTTGCCCCTGGCCGCCCTACCCGGCCCGGCGCTGTCGGAGTTCGTTCTGAAGGGCGGCGGCTGGTTCCATTCCGAGGGCTGGTCAAGCCTTCGCGACGACGGTGGCGTCTTGAGTCCTCTGCTCGCGCTCAAGCCCGACGTGGAGCCCCGCGGTCCGCGCAACATCGTCTTCATCGTCGATGGGTCCGGGAGCATGAAGGGGCCGAGGTGGAAGCGCGCAAAGTATGCGCTCGCCCAGCTGCTCCCTTCGATCCCCCCCGAAGACCGATTGGAGCTGCGTTTCTTCACCCAGGTTCTCGGCGAGGCGCACATCGAGTTTGAGGCGGCCCCCGCGTCGGCCAGCCTGGAATTGCGCGCGGAGCGTCGCCGTTCGGTGATGTCTCAGCTGCGCGACCTCGAGATCCCCGGCGGCTCCACCGACATCATCGGTTCAGTCACCATGTTCATGCGGGAGCGCGAAAAGGTCGTCGCGGATGGGGACGAGCGCACGTCGCTTGTCATCGTGATCTCCGATGGCCGTTCCACCGTCTCGGGCAAGGCGCCAAAGTCGATCCGATCCACGTTGATGGAGTTCGGCGATGAGATCGTCGCCATCCAGGTCGGCGGCAAGGAGGGCTTTCGGGGCCCGCTCTCGGAACTTGCGGGGAGCGTGGAGAACGTCGTGTTGGCCGGGGAACTCCGCGGCGTGCTCGGGATCCTGCAGGAGGCGGTTCAAGGGGCGAAGCCCATCGAGAACGCGCGGGTGAATGCAGCCCGGCCCCAGGTAAGCGATCGGGCAAGCGAGTTCTCCAGCGTCCTCGAGGAAGCGACGCGGCTGGCGCAGCTGGAGACGCCCCTCGTTATCTGGCGAGCGTTGCCGTGCCGCGAAGCCGACGGGGCGACGCCGGTCTTCGAACTCGAATCGGAGGGAGCGCTGCCAGAGGAGGGCGCGACCGGGAGCGGCGAGCCGTCGCCGATTGCGGTTGAGCCGCGCCGCGGCGTGTTTGCGGCGATCGCTTCCCGCGGACGCGGCATGACCGCTGGGATCGCCCTCCCGATGCTGGATCCTGACGGCGAAAGGTGGGCCCCCGAGTTCGAGCGTCGCCCCCAGTGGATGGCCCCGATCTTCCGTGAGATGCGCCAGAGGTTCGAGCAGGCTGGCGGGCGTTCCGGGAGCCTGTCGAGCACTGAGCCATCGCGGGCGTCGGCCGTTGTGGAGGGGCGAGGGAGTGCCGCCAGGATCGTGGTGCGCGGCCTGCCCCCCCGGGCGCCTGCGGAGATTCGCGCTGCGCTTCGTCTAGTGGGGTCCCTGGGCGAGTTCAGGTCCCGCGGGCCGGAGTCCCCTTTGCCCTCGACCGTTGTCGCCGAGCTGCGGCTTGAACCGATCACTTTTGGGGCCGGCGGTGGCTCCACCAGGGCCGCGCCACGGCCCCCCGTCCTGGACCGTTACCCCCGCGGTACCGCCTTCGAGCTGGAGCTCCTTGGGGCCGGCATGGGATCCGCCCTCACGCTGAGCCTCCAAGGGGATGGATCCATGGAAAGCGATCCGTCCCTCCAACCCCTGGGGCTTCTGAGATCCCATGGGGAAAGCACTCCGCTGGTGTCCTTTGCCGGGGGAGCCGCCAGCGGCGGGGCCAGCGGAGATGTCCTGCAACCCGGGGGGGGCACAGCCTCGGTCCAGTTCGACCGCGGTCCGGCGCCCCTCCGAGGCGCTGGGCACCCGGTGGCCCCGTGGTTGGCCCTTGGGGCGTGCTTGGCACTGTTCCTTGGGGCCCTAGGGGGCCAGTCCCCATGGCGCCGACCTTCGCGAGCCGCTCGCTGAGCGCTCCGTCCCTCAGGGTCATGGGGGAGGCGGGGGCTTCAGTCTCCCTGGAGCGGCAGGCATGGGAGGGGGCCTTGACCTGTCTCTTATACACATCTGACGCTGCCGACGATATGCAGTGTGTAGA
>CAJXRJ010000561.1 GCA_913058555.1 uncultured bacterium | reverse complement strand
GATCATGCCTAGTCTCGTGGGCTCGGAGATGTGTATAAGAGACAGACCTTGGGGAGTGGACGGGGGGCGCGGAGTCGATCTTGCGCCGTTCGATGACGGCGGCCGCCACCATCCGCTACGGCCGTTCGGAGCACGGGACGATGTCTTTCCATGGGGGCGTTCAGGGGGCGTCGATCCCGCTGCTGTCAGGGGGCATGGTGATCGGAGCGCTCGTCGTGGAGTCCTCGCGCCGAGGGGACCTCAGCGAGGACGACATCAGTCGCTGGTCGGCGGCTCTCAATCAATCGGTGGGTCGGCTTGAGCTCGCGCTCATCCACGGACGCGACTCAGGGCAGCGGGGGGGAGGCGGGTTCGCCCTCGATGGGGCGGCGCCGGATGCGAAGGCGTGGCTCGCGCGAATCCGTACCTTGAGCCGCGCCCATTCCGATGTGCTCATCCTCGGGGAGCCTGGGAGTGGTCGACGCACAGTGGCCCGGGCGATTCACCATGCGGGCAGCTTTCTTTCGAGGCCGGGACCCCTGGTGACGGTCCAGGCCTTTGGTGTCTCGGCCATCGACCTGCAGGCGCGGCTCTCCAGTGCCCTTAGTGGATCCTTGGTCCTGAGCGGCATCGAGTGCTTGGATCATGCGGCCCAAGGGGTCCTGGCGAATTGGCTGGCGATCCCCCGCAGTGAGCGGGCCCGGCTCTTGGCGACAGCCGCGGGCGGTGATGCCGCCGAGCACAGCCATGGGGCCAGGGCGCAAGGGGAGGGGCTTGCATCCAAGGGCCGTTCGGGTGCTGTTCATGGGTCGGAACGGGAAGGCGAGTGGGGGGCGAGTTTGCAGCTTGAGCACCGTGAACTTTCGACGTTGTTGATGCGGGCGGTCCTTCGTGTGGAGCCCCTGCGGCATCGTCGCCATTGGGTCCCGAGCATGGCCAAGTCCATGCTCGCGCGGATCGCGGCCCGCGAGGGGGGCGAGGCGGTGGAGCTCGATGACGAGGCCGCGGCGCTCCTTTGGCGTCAACCCTGGCCCGGCAACGCCCACGATCTCGACGCGCTGCTTTATGGCACCTATCTGGCGCAGAGGGAGCGGGGTGAGCATCGATTGGATGCGCCAGCCCTCGCGTTGGCTTTCCAGCGGCTGGGGGCCAGCGCGACCGGGCGGCTCGCCTCCCGGGACCCAAGCCGCCGGGACCTGGCCGCCGCCGCTTGGACGACACGAACCGCGTCCGGGAGGATCAACAAGACGCGGGCTGCGCTCTATCTGGGTTGGGACCCCGCGACGGTCGCGACCCGGATTCGGGAGGCTGAGCTCGACGGACTCGAGGCCGTCGGTGAGGCACTCCTCGGATCCCTTGGCGCGCGCGCCGAACGGAGGACCTGACGGAAGCCAGCGGGTGGCTCGCGGAACACGTGTGGTTCACGCCCAGGCCGCCCCAAGGGTCAGCTGCCCCAAAGCCGCGGTGCCGGAGAAGCCTGTCGCCTCAGGAAACAAACACCGCAGAAGTAGGGCGGGGGGGCCCACGCGGTGTGCAACGCATGGGCCCCCCCAGGGTGCTTCCCTTCGAGGAAGACAACTGACGTTTCCGAGGCCCCCCCGGGCACAGAAACGCAGCATTTGAGCGACTGGCTCACGGCTGTTAACGGCAGCCTGGCGCGCTCACTCAACTGGAGCTGCCCGTCTTCCTTCACGTTCTCCAGGGGCCCATCCCTGCGCGAGGGGCCGTTTTAGGCTATTTCCTAGGGGGTCATCGCGCCCCATGGGCCCCCAGGGGCACTTTTGGCGCGTCTTAGGGATAGTTACTAGTCCTGGGCGGGCACCTACTGATACATCATTGGACTTCATTTGGACGCATTGGCGTTCTCTCATGCTCACCGACGAGTTCGATTTTCACCTCCCCGCGGAGCGAATCGCCCAGGAGGCGGTCTGGCCCCGTGACGCCGCTCGGCTGTTCTTCCATACGGGCGGTCGGGATCGGCACCTCCACGTCAGGGACTTGGCTTCCTTGTTGGCGCCGGGGGACCTCATTGTCGTGAACAACACGAAGGTCCTCCCCGCGCGCGTCAGAGCTCACCGAGCGACCGGGGGAGCCGTCGAGGCGCTTTTCCTCGAGCCCGCTGTCTTGGGCGGCGCCCCTGGGGAGGACGGGGGCTCGGGCCCTTGGCGCGCCCTGGTCAAGCCAGCGAAGAAGCTGAAGCCCGGGGAAGTGCTGGAGTGCGACGGCAACCCCGAAGTCCTCCTGCGGATGCTCCGCCGGCCAGACGCGGCCGGTCCCTGGGAGCTTCAGATCGGGGGGCGCCCGGGGACGCGGTTTGAGGGCCTAGGTGTGGAGGCGCTCCTGGGCGAGGTGGGGGCGATGCCGCTTCCGCCCTACATCGAAAGGGCCGCCACCGACGAAGACGCCGAGCGATACCAGACGATCTACGCCGCAGAGCCAGGGGCGGTGGCGGCACCGACCGCGGGCCTTCACTTCACCGAGGAGGTGTTTGCGGGGTTATCGGAGCGGGGCGTCGAACGGGCGGAGGTCACGTTGCATGTGGGGGCCGGCACGTTCCTGCCGGTCACGGCCTCGAGCATCGACGACCACCAGATGCACTCCGAGAGGTTCTCACTGCCTGGGGCTGCGGCCGATGCGGTGAGGGCTTGCCGGGAGCGCGGCGGGCGAGTCATTCCCATCGGCACAACGGCCGCGCGCGTGCTCGAATCCTGCGCCGCGGAAGAAACCGTGGGAGGCCGGGCCTTGGTCAACGCGAGGTCGGGGGTGACGGACATCTTCCTTCACCCCGGCAGTCCACCGCGCGTCTGCGATGGGCTCTTCACGAACTTCCACCTTCCAAAGTCGACGCTACTCATGCTCGTCGCGGCGTTCATGGGCAAGGATGAGGTGCTCGACCTGTATCAGCGCGCGATCGATTCCGAGTACCGCTTCTACAGCTACGGCGACGCGATGCTGCTGATCTAGAAGGACGTGTCCGTGAGCGCTTGGCGGAGTCCACGTGCAGCAACCCCGGGATCCACGGCGCTCAGCACCGCGGAGCCTACGGCTGCACGACCGACGCGCTCCAACTGATCGATGTTGCTGAGGTCGATGCCGCCGATGGGGAAGAGCGGGATCGGCGAACTCTCATGGGCGACCCATGCGCGCTCGGGCCCGAGGGGCCGCGGGGCGTCCGCCTGCGCAGCGGACGTGCCGTAACCCTTGGTCGCGGTGGGGAAAATAGGGCCGTATCCGAGCGTGTCCACGGGTGCATCCCAAGCCTGGCCAAGATCCTGCGTGGTATGGGTCGAGAGCCCGATCAGAGCGCCCGTTCCGAGGACGGTCCGCGCCGCATTGGCGGGCATGTCACCGCGTCCCACATGTACGCCGTCCACGCCGCGACCGAGGAGGGCCTTGGCCACATCCACGCGGTCGTTGACCATGAGCAATGGCCTGTCAGTGCTCGGTACTTGTGCCAGTAGATCCGCAACGCGAAGGCACCAATCGTAGGCGGCCCGGGCGGAGGTGACGGGAAGGCCCGTTCCTATGGAAGGGGCCGCGGCAGATGGCGCTACCGCCAGGGCGATCGCCTTGGGGCGTACCTGGATGATGTCCACGTGGGGAAGCGCTGCTTCGAGGGCCGCGAGGCTTGCATCCACAGGATCTCGGCTCGCCGACCCAGGCGCGAGACCAGGGGTGAAGATAAGGAGCAGCTTGGCCCTCGCCAGGCGCTCCTTTCTTTCGCCCTCGCTGAGCGACGACGACCCCTCGGCTGGGCCGGATGCTGCATCGCTTCTTAGCAACAGGCGCCCGTGCCCTCGGCGGGGTCGGAGCAAGATGTGCCGGGCGCGACGTCGGCACGCTCTGCACCAAACTTGGTCTCGGCGGGGGAACGGAAGGCGTCTTGCTTGCAGTCGAAGAGCGGGGCGTCACCGTCGGGGACTTCAGTCAGCGGTTGAACGGCGACGAATTGGCCCGCATAGGGCTCCGTTGTGTAAAGCCCGAGGGTCTTCCGGCACACAGCCATGCGCTGCCCGCGGTGGAGGGTGTGTCCATCGTCATCGACGACGGTCTTCCATGGGCCCTTGTAGATCACGGCTTCGTTGTGGTCGTGGCAGGGACCTTCTTTGCCCTTGTGGGCGATCACGGTCATCGAGCGGAATTCGATGCCTTCCACGATTGCCCACGGCTCTTCCTGGTAGACCGCGATTTCGATTCCATAGAGGCCCGCGTCCGCGAAGGCATCCATGAAGCGGTCCTCGCGCATGGCGCCAGAGATGCACCCCGACCAGAGTTCGGGGTTGAGCTGCAATTCGAGGGGTACGTCTTCGTCGGAGACGATGTCGCTGATCACGGCCCGGCCGCCGCGCTTGAGGACGCGATGGATCTCGCGGAACATGCGCGGCTTGTCCGCGGAGTCCACGAGGTTCAGGACGCAGTTCGATAGGACCACGTCGACGGACTCGTCCGCGATCATCGTCGATTCGTTTCGAAGGCGAGCCTTCTCCGCTTCGAGGTTCTCAAGGGCCGTGACGTCTGCGACGGGGTGTTCTTTGAGCCAGGTCTCAAGCTGGTCATGGTCCAAGGCTAGGTCCTGGATGTGCCCGCGTTTGAAGTCCACGTTGTGCCAACCGATGGCGTCGCCGACCCTGCCTTGATGCTCTCGCGCGAGGGCGAGCATCTCAGGCGTCGTGTCCACTCCGATGACGCGGCCTTTGGCGCCCACGATCTGGCTTGCCATGTAGCAGATCTTCCCAGTGCCGGAACCGAGGTCGAGCACAACCTCGCCCTCGCGGACGAAACGGCTCGGGTCTCCGCAGCCATAGTCACGCTCGATGATCTCGTCCGGGAGTACTTCCAAGAGCGAAGCGTCGTAGTCGACCGGGCAGCAAAGCTCGGGGACAACGCTTTGGGCGCCCTTGGCATAGCGATCCTTGACGATGTCGAGCACGGGAGCGTCAGTGGAGGCGGCTTGGGTATCAGGAGTCATAGGGGAGTTTTAGCTCACGCCGTTCTCCTTGACACGGGCGGCATTCAAGGATCGATCCGAGTCGGCCGCTTCAGCCTGGGCACAGCTGGGAACTGCCGGGGAGGGGCTCGCTGGAGCTGCAGGCAGGGAAGCCCCGATCGCAGCGCAGCGTGGGGGGGGCAGCACCCCCGCC
>CAJXRJ010000560.1 GCA_913058555.1 uncultured bacterium | reverse complement strand
GAGATCATGCCTAGTCTCGTGGGCTCGGAGATGTGTATAAGAGACAGGTGCTGCTCAGTGGAACGTCACGCTGATGGCGGAGGTGAAGTTGCTGGTGGGGGTGGGATTGGCGTCGCGGTACCACGCCTGGAAGTTCCAGGTCTCACCGCTTTGAACGGACGCGGTGCCCATGGGCTGGGGGAGCTGGGTCAGGTCCAGGCAAAGCTGGAAACGACCGCTTGGCCCTGAGCCCACGACCTGACTGGGGTCGTTGAATCGTCCGATGGAACCACCGAGGCAGAGATGGCCCTGGCTCCCTCCGGGGCTGGCGACAGAGCCTTGGGATCTGCTCGCCAGGAACATGCCAAACGAATGGGGGGGGAGTCCCGTTGAGCTAAGCACGGCGTTGCCCTGTGCCGCAGAGCCGGGGGCACCTTGTGCTTCTAGCGTCGCATGGAATCCGGTCGAGTTCGCGACTGCTGGAGAGCAATAGACCGTGCCGATCGAAGCGCCTTGCATGTCGATCGTATTGCGGTTGAGGCCTCCGGCGAACACGGTCGTAGTGCCAACGGCCGTCGCCGCGAGCCCAAATCGTGCCTCCGAAAGGGTGTCCCTCGGCCACACGCCCGCCGCGTCATCGTAGGTGTCGACGGTCCCGTAGGGGATGCATGGGATGGGCCGGCAGCCGCCCGCGAAGATTGCTTTGGTGGCCACGGTTGTGACGCCCATCCCTTGCCGTGGGATGGAGAGCCAGATGGGCGTCCAAGTATCCGCAACCTGGTCGTCGGTGATTCCGGCGTCCCAGGTGCTGATGAAGAGTGCCTTCTAGCCAGCGAGCGCTTGTCTCGACGAGGAGGTTCGCAGACGCCAGCCTCCACCGACGGGACGAAGGGACCGAGGATAGCCAAGAAACGGCGAGCAGGTCCTTGTACGGAGGTTTACTGAGGGGCCGCTGGGCCCCCAGGGCGCTGGGTGTAGTGGGATGCTAGTATGGTTACGAGGTCGCCAGCGCGGCGCCGCCGGTAAGCCGCAGGCATTCGGCGGGGGACACGATGTTGGGTGGTGGACTTATGACTGTGCACCACGATTAGATCTTGGCTCAGAGGGACTCTCTTCTGATGCCCTCACTCGCTCGTATCGATACTGGGCCCAGCCCTATCCGCAGGATGACCGACCGCAAAGCTGCCGCTCGACATATCACCTTCGAGGCCCGTGATACAGCGGCGGCCCAGGTGATCGCGAAGCTCTCGAGGGGCGACGGGTCCAGTGGGTCGCAGTGGTACGCCGGGCTCGATGCGGAAGGGCGGGCGGCCTGCGCGGCGGCTGTCTATGCGGCAGCGCACCAGTCGATGGAGCTCACGACGCGGGCCCTTCGCGAGCAAGGGGAGGAGGTGCAGGACGTCCTCCTCAACCGATCTTCGGAGCCGCTCGATGCGGATCCGATCCCCGACCACTCCCCTGTGGATGAGCAGGCCATGTATGGGCCGTTTCGATACGTGCGAGACGCGGGCGGGCCGGCGCTGGCGTTGGCCCTCGCCTACTACCGCGCCAAGCCGGAAATGGCGGAGGTGTTTCCCGACGTCGACTCGCCGGGCTTTGCGCGTTGGGTTCAGGTCGACGCGTTCGCGGCGTACTCCGCGATGCGAGAGAAGCTCCCGCCGGTGCCCCCGCCGGAACTGCAGAATGTCGTCAGTGCTGGCGGTCTCCTTGGCTACCTGGATGCCGGGCTGGCTGCCGCCATCGTGATCCGGGGCTGGCTCGCGAAGCACGCGGGCACGTTACCGGCCGGTGCCGGAGTTCTGGATTTTGGCTGTGGCTGCGGGCGTGTGCTCCGCTTCCTTGAACATGAGCTCGCAGAGCAGTCGCTGCATGGCTGTGACGTGGACGAAAAGGCCATTGATTGGTGCGAGCAGTACCTCCTAGAGGTCTCAGTCACAGCGAGCACCGCGACGCCGCCGCTGCCCTACGATGCGGCCAGCTTCGACCTCATCTACTCCATCTCGGTCTTCTCCCATCTGGAGGAGCGCAACCACAAGGACTGGATCGCCGAGCTCGCTCGCGTGTCGCGTCCCAAGGCGCTGCTTGTCCTGACGACCCATGGCCCCGAGGCCTTGAACGGGATCAGGGGGAATGAAGCCGCCTGCGCCAATGTCGGTTTGAGCGTGGCCCAGGCGGAAGAGGCGGTCTCCGCCCTCGAAGAGACTGGTTACGCCTTCATCCGCCAATCGGGAATCGCCCAGGACACCGACCTCTACGGGATGACCTTCATCACGCCGGAGTACATTCAGGACCACTGGACGGCGGACTTCGAGGTCCTCGAGTTCATTCCCCAGGGTCTTCAGTCCTGGCAAGACGTCGTGGTGCTGCGGCGCCGGTAACGTCTCCCCGTTGACAGCCTTCCGATAAAAGTGGGCAGGGCGGGATCGTCTGGGCCGGAAGCAAGCGCAAGGGACCCAATGATCACGTGGTCCCGTGCGGGGTGGCCGCATCGGCTGTCCATGTGCTGCGCTCCTGGGAACCACCACGCAAGCGGAGGGTGAGTCAGGCACCTTCCGGGGGCAGGTCGGGGGATTCTTGGAATCCGGGTCACATCGGTGGGGAGCCTTCCCCCTGTAGGGGTGAGGCGGCCGCTCGGGCCGTCCAGTACCCCTCCAAGGAACGGAAACGTGAAGTACCTGATCCACAAGTGCAAGCCTGCCGATGGCACTCGCCGGCGAACCTCGACCCTGAACCTGGCGTGTGCCACAGCCTTGTGTGTGACGGCCCTTGCTGCGCCATCGATCGCGCAGCGAAGTGCGGCGGTGCTGCCTCTCGCGCCGCAGATCGGATCGGAGATCCCTGAGGGGCTGACGCCCACGTATCACTCCGAGACCGGTGTCCTCACGACCTTGGAGGGGCGGGCGCAGGTTGCGGGTGTCCTGGCGGATGAACCAGCGGCGCAGGCCGCCGCGAGGGCGGTGCTCGGGCGATTAGATCCACTGCTTGGGGCGCGCGGCTTCCGGTGGAAGCTTGTCGGGTCTGGTCAGGTGGCTGGCATCTACACCCTTCGCTTTGTGCCCGAGTCCCAAGGAGCCACGCTGGACGGCTCGTTCGTTCGTTTGCTGCTTTCCCGGGACGGCGAGCTGCTGCGGCTCGACGCCTATGGAATGCGGGGGGCGCCGGAGAGTGCCACGTTCGTAGTGGGGCCCGCGGACGCCGCTGAGTTGGCCCGCGCGGCCGCCCCTGGGGCGACCGAGTGGGCACGGGCGGAGCGACCGAACCGCGTCTTCGTGAGGGGGGCCCGGGGGCTCGAACCTGCTTGGCGCGTGCGAGTTCTGGACGGGACCGTGGCCGCGGGGCAATGGAGCGTCCTCGTGTCCGCGAGCACGGGTGAGGTCACCGAAGCGCGGCGCGAAGCCATGGGCTCCCTCGACGGAACCGTCACCGGACGCGCCAAGACCTCCGGGTCGCCAAGCTACGGAGCACCGGCCGCGACGCCGTTGGCGTCCCTCTACGTCTCTGGCATCGCGGACGGTGCCGGCATGACGCGGGTGACGACCGACGCCTGCCTCGATGGCCAAGTGGCGATTTCGAGCGACGGTTCACGCATCGTTTGGGCGAAGGCTTGCGGAGCGCCGCCGGAGATCTGGACGGCGCTGACCGATGGCAGCGGCCTGACGCAGCTCACCTCCAATACAGACTCCGATCACTCTCCGACGATCAGCGCCGATGGTTCGACGATCGTCTTTGTGAGCGACCGCGATGGCGACGAGGAGCTTTTTGCCATGGACGCCTCCGGCGGCCTACTGCGGCAGCTCACCTTCAACGGCGTCGCAGACGTCATGCCATCGGTGGACGATGCGGGTACTCGGGTCGCCTACGCCTCGGGCCCAAGGGGCCTCGAAAACGTTCGGATCCTTGACCTGGTGACGCTCACTTCCACGCCTGTGGCCGTTAGCCCAGGGAGCGATCGCGCGCCGGCGCTCTCCGGGGATGGAGGCTCCGTCGCGTTCCTCTCGGATCGGGAGGGCGACGACGAGGTCTACGTGCAAGTCCTTGGCGGCGGCCCACTGCACCAGCTCACCTTTGACGCGGTCGAACAGGAGCGGCCTACGATCTCTGACGACGGCACGATCGTGGCGTTCGCGTCCCGCGACGTCGATTTCCTGGGGGGAACTGGGACGCCAGGAACACCGGTGGCCACTCCCGGTGCCTTCGGGAACGACGTTCAGCGTTTTCCCAATTGGTCGATCTGGACGGCCAATGTCGTGGGGGGGGACTTGACCCGCGTCACGGATACGGCGACCGTCGAGCGGCGGCCAATGTTGTCGGGCAATGGCCTGGTGCTCGCGTATGTGCGGATCGCGCCCGATGGGAGCGCCATCTTTGTGATGGAGGAGCTCGAGAGCGGCACCGACTTCGAGATCGCCCCGACGGTTCAGAGCCAACGACCGGACATCTCCCGGGATGGGGGCGCAGGCGCCTTTGTGGCCCCCGGGGGCACAGGCCCGTCGGAGGTCTATGCCTTTGGCGCCTTGGCCATAGCCAGAGTGGAGACCGATTCCGCGGGCAACTATTCACTCCCCTTCCCTGGCGGGCTCCACGTAACGGCGGCGGCACGCCTGCGCGGTGCCTATGCCCGGGTCGTGGACCTGGATCCGCTCACCTCGGAGGAGCGTGACTCTGTTTCCGGTGTGACCCCGGCCGCGGGCATGGACATGCTGCTAAATCCCATTGGCAATGACTCGCGCCCTGAGGCCCAGGTCACCGGCTACGTCCAGGCCACCGCCGCCCATGACTGGGTGGCAGGTGTCCTCTCGAGCCCACGCCTGGCGGGAGCGACGACCGCGCCCATTGATGTGCAAACCCGCATCGAGGTCAACGGGCCCGCGGCGGTCCACAACGCGTTCTTCTTCCCGGGCTCCAGGACCATGCGTTTCTTCAAGGCCCGTGGTCCGTTGGAATCGAACACTGCGATTCGGTCCGTGATCTGGCACGAGTACGGACACTTCGTCGACGACCGATACAACGGCGCGAACCGGATCAACCTAAACGAGCATCCCGGCGGCCTCAGTGAGGGATTCGCGGACACCGTCGCATTGCTTGGGCTCGGGCTCAGCGACATCGGCGCGGAGTTCAACGGGCCAGGGACGGTCCTGCGCGACTACCTGA
>CAJXRJ010000559.1 GCA_913058555.1 uncultured bacterium | reverse complement strand
GCATCCGATTCAACAGGTTGCACGCGACTGCCGCCTCCGTTTCCATCGCGGACAACGTGCGCGCTCGAAGCCGCCCACCGATGATCGTCTTGTATCTGAAGAATGAGTTCTCGACACGCGCCTGCCGGTGGTACCCCGACTCCTTCTTCCATCGGCGGCGTCCGAGTTCCTTCACTCGCCTGACCGTCCAGTTGCGGGCCTTGGACCTTCGCCGTCCAGTTGACGTGCTCGCGTTGCTGGTTGGTGGCACTACCACCTCCGCCCCCATGGATTCAGCGGCGTCGTAGATCGGCCTTGTGTCGTATGCCGCGTCGGCTGTCACTGATCGGACCTGGTCTCCCATGTTCTCGATGATCGCGACGCCGGTGGATCCGTCATCGATGCCACTGTCGGTCAGGACCTGAGCGACGATCTCACCAGTGGCGTCAACGCCGAGGTGGAGTTTCTTCCAGCCGCGGCGTCCATTCCCACCATGTTTCGCGGTAGCCCATTCACCCTCGCCCATGATCGAGAGGCCGCTGCTGTCAATGATGAGATTGATCGAGCCTGTTCTCGCGGTGCGGGTGAGGACCACATCGAGCGTTGCACTCCGGCGCGACAGGGTCGTGTGATCCGGAGCATCAAGGTCCACAGCCATCAGGCGGAAGAGCGAGCGAACGAAACTCCTCTGCCTGACGCAGAGGGAGGTGGAAGACGAGCCTCAGGGTCAACGCGGTCCCAATCGCCAGGTCGGAGAACTTGGGTTGTGAACCACGACGCCCACTTGGCTTCGCCTTCCATGCTTCGATGGCCTCAGGTGACATCCAGACGGTCACATCCCCACGCTATACGAGGCCCCGCTCGTACTCCCGCCAGTTGGTGACGCGATAGCGGGTCTTGTACTTCGGGTGCACGTGGGACTTCATGCGCTCAGAATGCTCGACAGCTCCCTGAATCGTTCAGAAGGAGCTCTGAGCGCCCCCTGGAGCTGGTATTCATGCACCAAGGCCGGTCAGTGCCGCCATGGAACAGGTAACCTCGGCCCAAGAGCTGACTATTGGTCGCCCGGGTCCACCAATCACCGCTCCCACTATCCCAATGCTGACACAAGCACTGCTGGTCACCCTCGCTGTCCACGCCACCGTGGGTGCCATGATGCCCCAGGACGCGTCGAGCAAGGCCGCCCCCTCGATCTCGCTCACGGTCCTCGATGCTCGGACGAACGCACCAGTGCGAGCGGCCATGGTCCAGCGCGTCCATGAGGCCCTGTTCCCTACCTGGGGGACGTACGAGCCGACGGGAATCGCCACGTCGGACGACGCGGGCCGCGTTTCGATGGCGGCCAGCGGGGGCGCCTGGTGGATTATCAAGGCGGATGGCTTTGCGGTCCGAGGAGTCCTCTCCCCTCGGGATGGCCAGACCGTCGAGCTGAAACCAGAGGTCCCGATCACGATCGAGATCGTCGACTTCACCGGGACGCCCATGCCCCTCGTTCACCTTGGCGTCTGCGTAGGATGCGGTCACACGCCGGACGTGATCTCGGCCACGACAGGTCCCGACGGACGGGCGACCATCCGGGGCGCAGGCCCGAACGGGGGCATCGTCGACCTATACCCCGTCCACCCGGACCTCCTCAGAGACGACTACGGCGGGATTCCGTTCGACGAAATGGACGAGGCCGGCGTGGCGACGGTGCGCGTCCTGCCGGGGAGCAAGCTCGAGGGTCGCGTCCTCTTTCCGGATGGGTCCCCTGCGGTCGGCGTCGGGGTCGGTCTTCCGAAGAGGCATCGCGGCCCCTGGACGAGGACCAACGAGGACGGTGACTTCACCCTATTCGGACTCCCCACTCACCCGGACTATCTCGAGGTCCGCAGCGCGACGAACGAGATCTTGGGCTACTTCGCGGGGTCCCGGCAGGGCTGCAGGCGAACGCTCACGATCCACGGCCCGACGAGGGGCACGTCGCGCGAGCTCGACCTCGAGAGCACTCGGTTCGAGGAGCGACCGACGGGTCACGTGCTGGTGACGGCCCAGCTCGCTGATGGCCGCGCGGCAGTGGGCGTCCCCGTCGAGGCATGGGACCCTGATACCGGCTGGTGTGTGCGCGGCCTGACGGACGCCGAAGGCCAGGTGAGCCTGCTCGTGCATGCCAACCGGGACTTGCGCGTCGAAGCGGGGGGGCCCGAGAGCGCCTATCCGACCTTTGATCTTGGCCGGATCCGCATCGACGAAGCGGGATCATCGGAATCGATCGGCGTCGAGTTTCCCGCTCCGCGGAAGGTGTCCATTCGGCTCCTTGGCCTCGAGAAGTACGACAGTATCCACCTCGTACGAGCCGATGGGAGCCGGCTACTGCTCGCTGAGGATGCCATCGACGGGCTCGAACCGGGAAGGGACGATCACGAGGTCACGGTCGATGGAGTGACCCTCCCGGTCGGACGCTGGGCCGTCGCATGCGTGCACAGCGATAGGAGGAACAACTACCGCGGGCTTCAGCTCCCAAGCTCCACGAGAGATCTCGGAGATAGGGTCGAGGTGGACTTTCGGACCGAGAGCGCGACCGCCGGACGCTAGCTGACGCCTTCTGCCGGTATTGTTCAGTAGCCGCTTCCGCCATTCCTTGGACAACACCCTGAATGGGCGCGACGAGCTCAGCTCTGGCGCCCGGCGACAGCCCTCGCCCGCGAGGCGTTGGTGCACGAAGCCGAGAGCACATCCATCTCCCCCATCCCCAACGCTGTCAGCGCCCGATGGCGCTCGAGGCCGGGCGGCCTAGCTCGAGCATCCGATTCAGCACGTTGCATGCCACCGCGGCCTCGGTTTCCTGTGCTGGCGAACTACGCGCCCGGAGGCGCCCGCCGATCACCGCCTTGAATCGGAAGAACGTGTTCTCCACTCGGCCTTGTCGATGGTAGCCCGACTCCTTCTTTCACCGCCGGCGTCCGAGCTCCTTCACTTGCCGAATCGTCCGATCGCGAGCCTTTGATTGCTGGCGCCATGCAGTGGAGCTGGCTCTCGACATCGGTGGAACGACGACTCGGGCTCCCTTTGCCTCAGCGGCGCGGTAGATGGGCCTCGTGTCGTAGGCAGCATCTGCGGTCACCGACTGAATCGAACTCGCGAGGTTATCGATCATCTCGACGCCCGTGGGGGCATCATGCACATCGCTGTCTGTCAGTACTTGGGCCACGATCTCACCAGTGCCATCGACCCCGAGATGTAGCTTCCTCCACCCGCGACGCCCATTCCCGCCATGCTTCGCCGAGGCCCACTCCCCCTCGCCGACGACCGATAGTCCAGTGCTGTCGATGATCAGGCCGATGGGTCCTTTGCCCATGCGACTGGCCAGGGACACTTTGAGGTCGGCACCCCGACGTGAGAGGGTTGTGTGGTCTGGGACTTCGAGATCCACTCTCATCAGCTTGAAGAGTGAACGGAGGAAACCCTCGGTCTGACGCAGCGGAGGGTGGAAGACGAGCCTCAGGGTCAACGCGGTCTCGATCGCCAGGTCGGAGAACTTTGGCTGGGCACCTCGGCGCCCACTCGGCATCGCCTTCCACGCTTCGATGGCCCCGGGGGACAGCCAGATCGTGACGTCGCCGCGCTGAACCAGGCCCTGCTCGTACTCGCGCCAGTTGGTCACGCGATAACGGGTCTTGTACTTCGGGTGGACGTGGGACTTCATGCGCTCAGAGTGCCCGATCGAGCCAGCTTCGATCCCCTGGGTGCCCCTGGCGGCCCTGATTCATGTACCAACGCCCCGTCGCTCTGCGACCTCAGCTGCAAAGTTGTCCTTCCACGCGAACGGGAGGAGCTTCGCTGTGTCGCGCTCGCGGTCGATGCGCGCGAGGATGTCGCGGAAGTAGATGAGCGGGTCAATCCCCGCGGCCTCCGCAGTCTTCAGGAGGCTGAAGAGAATTGCCGCAGTCCGCCCACCGCACTCGCGCTGAAAGAACATCCAGTTCTTCCGGCCGACGGCGATGGCGCGCAGCGCGCGCTCCGCTGCATTGTTTCGGAGGAAGCCCTCGGTCTGGCGCAGTGGCAAGTGAAAGACGAGCCTCAAGGGCAGCGCAGTTTCGATCGCCAAGTTACTGAATCTGGGCTGCGCCCCACGGCGCCCACTGGGCTTTGCCTTCCAAGCACCCAGAGCCTCCGATGAGAGCCAGGCGGTCACGTCTCCTCGTCGCACAAGACCTCGCTCGTACTCGCGCCAGTTCGTCACGCGGTAGCGGGTCTTGTACTTCGGGTCGACACGTGACTTCATCTGCTAAGGATGCTCCACGTAGTCGGATTCGGCACGTCCACCACCCAGGAGGGCCTCAGAGGACGGGTATCGTGCACCAACGTCCGGATGGGACAGTACGGGGCTGGATTCACAGCCCGGAGAGCGTCGTTCGTTCCAGATTCGTCAGGTGGTCCTGGCCCGCGATGAAGGCTTGCCAGTGGATGGTCATGCCCACGAGTGCGGGCTGGGACGGGATGTCGAAGCTCGTGGAGGCGCGTCCCTCCGCATCGAGGATGCCCCGGTCCATGAGGACCAAGTTGGCGCGCTCGAGGAGCAGGGTGCCGAGATCACCGTAGGGAACCTTGGAGGCGCTACGGGCTGACATTAGAATCCAAGGCTCTCCCGGGGCTCCGAAGAGCTTGAGCTCGAGGGGGTAGCCGACGCGCGGGTAGCTACGCTGGGTGAGGTGCCGGGTCACGTTGCGCTGGACGCGACTCCCGTCCAGGATGTCGAGGTCTCCGTCCTCGTCGATGTCGCCCACCGCAAAGCCCCAGGTGCGGACCGAGGTGTCCGCGAGCCGCTCGGGGGTGGCGGTGAACACTCCCGCACCATTGCCGGACCAGAGCAGGGTCTGCTGGGCGATCAGGGCTGTGTCGCGCGTTCCATGAGGAACGGCGACCACCACATCCAATCCACCATCCCCGTCGACGTCATCGAGCTTCAGGTTCGCCACAACAACTTCCTCGGGCAAGGCGTTCGGACTCGGGGAGAAGTGACCCAGCCCGTCATTCAGCCAAAGCTCGGGCCGTCCGTGCTGGAGAGACCAGATCGCGAAGAAGTAGACGAAGGAGCCGCCGCCAAGGAAGAGATCGAGGTCACCGTCGCCGTCCACGTCCCCCAGGTCGACCGCCAGGGTGTTGTGGGCCGTGG
>CAJXRJ010000558.1 GCA_913058555.1 uncultured bacterium | reverse complement strand
CCGATTGCATCCGGGGACGGACTGGTCCGAGGCGCGGCTGGCGGGGCGCCGTTGCCGACGTTACCAGCGGCGGTGGAAGCGGCGGTGGAAGCGGCGGGGGAGGGAGCGCAAGAGCGACTGTCCCAGTTCCTCATGCTCGATCCCGGGAAGGTGACGCCGTCCGTGAATTGGGTCCTGTCGGTGGACGATCACGAGCCAAGGACAGTGGGGCTTCGCTCGCGCAATTCCGTTCAATACGAATCGGGCGTGGACCGCTGGCCCCGGGTGTACCTGCGGGATGAGCACTTCGCGCCGGAGCCAATCATAGACGGGAGCAGTGACTGGAGGCCGGGCATGATCATCGCCCAGGGATCAAATCTCGTTGGCTGCGTGCGTGTGCCTGTCACGAGGGACGCCCTCGCAGACCCGGTGCCGATTGAGTGGTTCGGGACCGCCATGGTGAACGTTGACTGGACGGAAACGGACCCCGTGGGCGACGATGCCGTTCTCCTCACGGCGCTGGACGACATCCCCGCGATTCTAGAGAAGGCGATGCAGCGACACGGCGACGACCTTGTGAGGGGCGTCCACCGACTACGCGGGCAGGCGCCGCTGCGCACTTCCATGGCGCTGCCTCTTCTAGAGGGCGCGTACCACTGGGAAGCCCGTGGTGGGGGACCCGGGCTTGAGGGGACGATCGTGGTTGTGCGAGGTGAAGCGCAGACGATTGCCGTCGAGCCGCCGCTGCGCGAGACCTTCTCGGCTTCGCTCGATGTCGATGCAACGCTCGCGCCCGACGCCCTCGTCGAGGGCTTCACCCTCAACATCTTCAACGCAAGCAGGCCCATGGAGAACTGGACTCTCCGGCTCCAACCGGGTGATTCCTCCGGGCAGTGGAGTACCGGGGATTTCGAGGTGCCGAAGGGCGAAGGTGATCGATGGCAGATCTTGCTGACGCCTGTCGCAGGGCAGGAGTGGAGCCGAGAAGCGGTCCTGGTTACGGAGCAAGATCCCCACGCGAAAGTCACGCTGAGTACCAGCGGCCCACCGTACGAGGTTCGGGTCACTCTCAAGTCGGCGCCAACCGGCGAGCCCCTCAAGGCCGGCAAGGTATCGTTCGGCCGCGGAATGAACTGGGTGAGGGGGACGAGGCGCACGGGTGGGACCTTCTTCTTCGAGGCCTCGGGTGCTGAGCCCCTCGACATCTGCGTCGTCTGTACGGGGTACGAGGGACAGCACGTCACCTGGACCCCCGGGGAGTCGCCCTATGACGTCGAGATCCTCCTGGCTCCCGGCCTCCGGGAGCGAGTCTTCGTGTTGAACCTCGAAACTCTGGCGCCTGCGGAAGGCATTCCTGTGTCGCTCGGGGATCGCGTCATCGGCACGACCGATGAAAAGGGCGTGACGTGGATCACCCAACGTGGGGCCTTCGATCGTCCATCGATCGGCGCAGGCTGGCAGGTTCACTATGCGAGCGACGAGCCCAGGGTATTTGGCTGGACGTTCACGGTGTCGCCCGTCGAAGGGGAGCGGTGAGCCACTCCTACCCCGGTGGGGGAAGGCGCTCCCCGCACGGGGCCACCAGGCGCTTTCCACAACCCAGCCGCAGTGGGCGCCGTGCCCCGGAGTGACGGCAGTTGCGCCCTCGTGTGAGCTGCCTCGCGAGGCGTCGGGTGCAGGCCGGCTCGTGGACGGCGCGAGCTAGCCGACGACGGACAGAATGGGGGTTCGGATCGGCCGATGGTCGCTGAGCATGTCCGCTGGAGATCGATCCCCACGGGGGCGTCAAGGCGTTGGCGGAGCGGTAGGGCAGTGCAGGGTCGAGTCCCACGGGCTGCCTCAAGGATTGGCTTTTGGGCCGAGCTATCTATTGCGCTATTTAGCGAAATAGCTAAGCTGTGGGCATGCCCACGAGCCTCCCCATTGACCCCGTCCGAGTGTTCAGCGCCCTTGGACACGAGGCGCGCCTTTCGATCGCCCAGGAGCTTGCTGGTGGGGAACGCTGCGTCAGCGACCTGCGCGAGCTCGTCGGCTCTTCATGGGGCACCGTTTCCCGACACCTCTCCGTGCTACGCAACGCTGGCATCGTCGAGAGCTCCAAGGACGGCAACCAGGTCGTCTACCGCCTGGCGCTGCCGTGCGTCGCGACGTTCACAAATTGTCTCTTGGCCGCGGCCAAAGGCAAGAAAGTCGAGGTGCGAACGTGCTGCAACTGACGAGGGGGACCATTCGATGAATCCAGACACCAAGTCGGAATGGAAGCGCCTGCTGATCTACGCAGGGATCTTCGTCAGTCTGTACTTCTTGCCGATCGGCACGGCGCGGTTCGATGGCGCCGTTGACGAGTCACTGCACCTAGCCAAGGACTACGCTCGCGAACACGTCATCCTGTGCCTTCTGCCCGCGTTCTGGATTGCGGGCGCTATCGCGGCGTTCGTGTCACAGGCCTCGGTCATTCGCTACTTGGGCCCGAAGGCCAACCGGACCGTGGCCTATGGTGTCGCGTCGGTCTCAGGGACGATCCTCGCCGTTTGCTCATGCACGGTCCTGCCGCTTTTTGCCGGTATCTACCGCATGGGAGCAGGTCTTGGACCGGCGAGCGCGTTCCTCTACTCAGGGCCGGCTGTCAACGTTCTTGCGATCGTGCTGACCGCGAAGATCATTGGGGTCGAGCTTGGGCTCGCCCGCGCGATCTCGGCCGTTCTGTTCAGCGTCATTGTCGGCTTGCTGATGGCTTGGCTCTTTCGTCGCGAGCAGCAGGAGCGCACCGCCGAAATGGCTGATCTGCCGGTGCCCCCGGCGGTCCGCCCGCTCTGGCAGACGGCATTGTTCTTCGCGTCGATGGTTGCCATTCTGATCTTTGCGAACTGGGCCAATCCGCGGCAGCCCGAGGGAGTCTTTGCAGCGGTGTTCGCTGTGAAGTGGCCTTTGACAGCGGGGGCGGGAGTCGCCTTCGCCTTGATGGCGTGGCGCTGGATCGGACTGCCAGCCAAGCGGCTCGTGCCTTCGATTGCCGCCGTTGTGATTGCGGCGCTCACGGTTCCGGCCCATCCCGAGCTCGCGATGCTCATCGCCGTTGTCGGGCTTGCCGTCAGTACTCAGGGACAGGATGGTGCTGCCGGGGAGTGGTTCGACCAGACCTGGACTTACACCAAGATGATCTTCCCGCTGCTCATCGGCGGCGTACTCGCTGCCGGATTCCTGCTCGGACGTCCGGGGCACGAGGCCTTGGTTCCAAGCGAGTGGATCGCTTCGGCCGTCGGCGGCAACTCCTTGCTATCAACGTTGATCGCGTCGATGTCTGGTTCACTGATGTACTTCGCCACGTTGACCGAAGTGCCCATCCTGCAAGGGTTGCTCGGCAGCGGAATGGGCAAGGGGCCCGCGTTGGCGCTACTGCTTGCTGGCCCGTCACTGAGCTTACCCAGCATGCTGGTGCTGTCTTCGATTCTCGGCTGGAAGAAGACCCTTACGTTCGCCCTGCTAGTGGTATTGCTGGCCACCACTACCGGCTGGGTATTCGGATTCGTGGCCGGCCCTTGAGAGAAATACCATGCACAAGATTCAGATCCTAGGTACCGGATGCACCAAGTGCGTCAGTTTGAGCAAAGCAGCCACAGCTGCCGCCGATGAGCTCGGGGCCCCTTACGAACTTGAGAAGGTCACAGACTTCCTGAAGTTCGCTGACTTCGGTGTGATGGTCACACCTGCGCTCGTCTTCGATGGCGAAGTGCTCGTCGCAGGCAAGGTTCCCAAGCATGAGGAGTTGCTCGAGCTCCTTCGAGCCAAAGAGGCCAAGGATGAGCTCTAAATCCGTCCTTCGTTTGGCTCTTCTGGTGATCGTGTTCGGCAGCCTCGGCGTCTATGCGCTGAAGAAGTCGTCTAGCGAAGACGCCGGAGCACCTGGTGGCGCAACAACACATGCCACCGAAGCGGCCGCGGTTGTCGTCACCTACTTCACGACCGACGTCCGCTGCGACTCCTGTCGCACCATCGAGTCGCTGAGTCGCGAGTCGATCGAAGGTGGCTTCCCATCCCAGCTCGAAGCCGGTGAGGTGGTGTTCCGCGTACTGAACACCGATCGGGGCGAGAACGCGCACTATGTCGACCAATACGAGTTGGCCAACAAGACCGTGATCGTGTCTCACCAGGTGGATGGTCAGGAGGTGGAGTGGGCAGATCGACAGGATGTCTGGTTGTTACTCGACGAGCCTGACGAGTTCTTCGCCTATGTCCGCGAACCTGTGCAGCGATACCTAGCAAAGGATGACGCGTGATGGATGGCACCCTCGCGGCCACTGGCAGCGGACTCGTGCTCGGCTTGGTTACGGCCGTGAGTCCCTGTCCCCTTGCGACGAATCTGGCTGCGACGGTGTGGCTGTCGAGGCATGCTAGCTCGAGGCGCCGCGCCCTTTTCGGCGCGATCGCATATACGGCAGGGCGCGTGGTGGCGTACGGGTCGATTGCAGCGATCCTGGCGCTTGGGGCGCTTGGCGCTCCCACCGTTTCCCGTGCACTACAGGAGTGGTTGCCACCCTTCGTCGGCCCCCTGCTCGTATTGACTGCGATGGTCTTACTCGAGTTGCTACCGATGCCATGGGGCGGCAAGGGTATGAGTCAGGGCACGGCTGAGCGTCTTGCGCGCTTCGGCGTGGTTGGCGAGTTCGCGCTGGGCTTCGTCTTTGCGCTGAGCTTCTGTCCGGCTTCGGCCGCGCTGTTCTTCGGCAGCTTGTTGCCGCAGGCGCTGGCCTGTCCGAGTGCAGCGCCGCCCGTCATTGCCTATGGCGTTGGCACAGCCATTCCGATCGGCATCTTCGCGGTGGCGGTCGCCATTGGAGCTGGCTTCGCGAGCCGGCTTGGGGAAGGCATCGTTCGCTGGCAGCCCAGAATTCGAATGGCCACGGGCACCGCATTGTTACTACTCGGCATGTACCTGATTGCTCGCGATACGGTTGCCATTCTCCCGAGTTGAGTGCGAGTGGTGCAGGGCACCACCGCACTCCCGAGAACACTGGCTCGGCCGAAGTGGTCTGGGCACCTCATGACCCCATTCGGTCGGGTAAGAGGCCCTGGGGCCAACGCCGACGGCGCGCTGATCGTGCGGCCACGAGTCGTTCTCAGCGATCGGTATTGCGACTTCCACTCCTTCGTCCCCCCG
>CAJXRJ010000557.1 GCA_913058555.1 uncultured bacterium | reverse complement strand
GTACTGGAGCGTCTGCGGGCTGTGGATTCGCCCGACGAAGCAGTTCTGATCCGTGACGTTGCCGTCGAGGTCGCGACGCGAACACAGCGTCGGATCCATCGCCTCCTCGAACGCCGCGGGCGCCAGGTGGAGCACGAAGTCGAGCTCGACGACGCCCGACGGCACGCGATTGATGTTCGCCGCGCTGGTGTACGGGATGACCGACGAGCTCCCCGCGCCGCCGAAGGGCGCGCAGACCGCGTTCGCGCCGAAGCCGGCCTCGCGACACAGCTGCTTCACGCGATCGAACTTCCACGACTCCGTCGTCGTCGCCTTCGATCAGGGGGTTCCACCCCCCGGTGCCGCGGCCAGCGGCGATGTTGAGGAACCGCATGGGAGGAGTCGGCAGCAGAACCGCGTGGCCGGCGGCGATCTGGCGGGCGGGCAGCCCGTAAAGACTGAGCGCGAAGGGGATCCGGCTGCCGGTGCGGGCGAGGGCGGCCCCTTGGTGCGGGGCGGCGATGAAGACCGCGGAGCCCAGAGTCTGCTCCTCGCGCCATGGATCGCCGTCCCGGGCGAACAGGGCGCGCGTCACGAGCGCCCCGAGGCTGTGGGTGACGAAGTGGATGTCGCGGCCTTCCGAGTTCAAGCCGTTCAGGAGCCCTGCCACCTGCTCCGCGTGTTGCTCGATGGAGCGCCGCGTGCTGGGGTAACAAACGTCCAGCACCTCGAAGCCGCGCTCCTGCAACGCGTCCTTCAGGGGGCCCATGGCGTCCCGTGTGCGCCAAAGCCCGTGGAGTAGGACCACGAGGGGTTGATGCGACGGGCTCCCCAAGGCGCCTTCGGCTCGGCAATCCACGAGCCGCGCCCGACAGGCATCCGGACTCCCCCACGCGCGCCTCACGTCGTTCTCATCGAGCAGCCGCGCATGGCCCGTCCAGATGTGACGCTGGACTCGCCAGCCCCCGTCCCAGGCGATATCGGCCCAAACCTGCGCCCCGCCCCCGGTCGGCAGCGGGACGTTGGGAAGAAGCCCGCTGCGGCTCGCGCAGGACGAGCCCCCCTGAATGCACAGGAGGGCGAGGGCTGGGCCCACAGAAGGGCGCATGAGGGGGCGCATGAATGGACTGAGCCGTCCCCGGCTCGTTCGGGTCGCTCTTCGGGATCGATTCAGGTCTTCCACGGGAGCGTAGTACGTAGCACATACCGTTCATTTGGGACCAAGAACCGAGATCGTGATGCCCTGAAGGAACCCCGGGCAGCGCGGAGGGAGAAATCACCCGGCTCCCCGGCAGATGGTCCTTGCCAGACCGTCTGAAGCCGCGGAACCTCATAGATCCGCCGCCCCCATCCGCTGCGGCCGAGGCACCTCCCATGAAACTCTCGCTCCACGCGGCCGCTTCCGTCGCGCTCTCCTTCGGTCTTTTGCCCAGCAGCGCGAATGCGCAGCAACGGCTCTTTGCCCTCCACAGCGCAGGTGAAGTGTCCGAGGTCCTCCAGTACGACTCCACCAGCGCGAGCCTTGTCCCCGTGGCGATGCTCCCCCTCGCCCCCGGCGAGATCCCAAGGGGCCTGGCCTTCGACCCGTCCACGGGGGACTTCATTGCCCTGACCCTGAGCGGCGTCACCGCAAAACTCCAGCGCCTCGACCCGGCGACCGGCCAAGTCACGACCATCTGCTCGCTGACGGCTCCCCTCGCCGATGGGCTCGACCGGCGCTTCGATGGGACGCTCGTCTTCGAGGAAGGGCTCGATACCCTCGTGCTCCTCGATCCGGTGACGTGCGCGGTGAGCCGCATTCCCACCGCCTCGCCCATCGGGGTTCACACTTCGGAAGGGTCCATCGCGTGGGACAGCCGAGGGCTCGTTGCGGCACTTGGGGGGGACGGCACCAGCCAACGGCTGGACCCCTTGGACGGCTCGAGCCAACCCTTCGACGCCGCCATGTTCTCAGGCACACGCGCCCTCGAAGTGGACGTCAACGGCAGGGTCTATTTCGGTCAGCACGATGGCGCATTGTTCTGGAGCGGAGGACAAGTCGGCCAGTCCCTGCCCGGCAATGGCATGCCGATTGGCGGCCTCGCATTCACCGTCCCAGCGGACGGCGAGGGCATGTCGATCAGCTGCGCCGGGAGCCCGAACTCCACGGGAATGCCCGCCACGATCGAGGCGCTCGGCTCCGCCGCCGTCGCGCAGGCCGACCTCGAGCTCCGCTGCCGGAGCCTTCCGCCCCAGTCCTTCGGCATCTTCGTCGTGGGCCCCAACGCAGGCAACATGCCCCTTGGTTCCGGAGTGTTATGCATCGCCGCACCGCAGCAGCGATACACGCAGGCCATCCTCAACGCGGACGCCGCCGGCCAGGTGCGGTTCGGAATCGACTTATCCTCGCTTCCGAACGGCAACCCCGTCCTGCCTGGCAGCACCTACGTGTTCCAGTACTGGCACCGTGACGTGCCCGCGACGTCGAACCTGAGCCCCGCCATCGAGATCGACTTCCGCTAGGGAGTCAGCCCTAGGCCGCTGGGTCGTCTGGGTAGGCGAAGGCGCCGATGACCGGTGCCAAGAGAATGATGGCTGCGCCGAACGCTCCGGTGACGGCCATGTAGAGGAAGGGCTTGAAGCCAAATTCGGCGGGCCCGATCACCATGCCGAGAATCGTGCTGACGGCAAAGAGGATGATGAAGTAGCCCGAGAGGCGGACGACGAGGCAGAAGATGTCTTGGACTTTCATGGGCAGGCGGGTTTCGGGCCATCGAGGGCAGGGACGTTGGAAGCGCTTCCGAGTGGGGCGCTCTTCCGAACACACTACCCGCGGCCCGGTGTGGTCTGGTTCATTGGCCCCTCAACAATCCGCATCGAATTCACTGACGCGCTCGAGGAAGCCCTCGGGATCCCGGAGGGCGCGTCGGATGAGTTCGTTCGATTCTTGGCTTGTACCGATCGTGATCACGAGGGTCGTGGCGCAGCTCTCTTCGTAGGCCTCACAAGGCGTAGCGCAGACCAATAAGAAGAATAGCGCATCCCCAAGGCTCTCCTTCGAGTGCCACGTAGTCATCACCAGATGCCCGTCGTCCGCGGGCATCTCTCCGTCGATCTCCATCTCGACGAGGGTCTCGTCAAAGACATCGTGGACCCTCTCGCAGCCCGTGCCCCAGGTGCATGCGTAGACGCACCCTGCTTGAAGGAGCGCTTTGGTGAGAGAGATGACAGTCTGCACCGGCTCGTCCTCCGAGTCCCAAACCAGCAGGCACGTGAAGGTCCCGCTCGGGAGACCCTGGACGAGGGCGCCCTCGTCCAGGGTCTCGGGCACGGCCAGCAGGGCCAGGGTTCTTTCGGACGCGCTGGTCCTACCGAAGGCTTCGAGCTTGGGCATCGGAAATGGCTCGGTTCGGGGATTGGACGGGCAGGGAGAAGCCAGCCCTCTCGAAATGGGTTACCGGCGAGGACCCTGGTGGTACCCTCGATACTAGCCCGATACCACTCGCCTATCATGCTCTCCATGCGACTACTCGCCCTATCGCTTTCACTCGCCACGCTCGCCTCCGCCCAAGATGAATTGATCCTTCAGCGGGGAGACCCCGTCACGGGAATGCCCGGGACGACGATCAGTTCCATCGCAGGCCACGGCATCACCTCCACAGGCGACTGGTGGGCTGCGGCCCGATACTCGGCGCCGTCTCCGGACGGCAGCATCCTTGTGATCAACGGTGTGACCGAGTTCAAGTTCGGCGACCCCATCCAGGGAGGGCGCACTTTCCTGCGGGCTGAAAGCGCCGACTTCACGGCCGCGGGCGACGTGGCCGTTCTCTGCAGCGTGCTCGACGGAAGCGGGAACGCTCCCCAGGACGTCATCCTCTGGAACGATGATGTGGTGGCGATCGAGGGCACGCCGATCGTCGACGCTACGGGTGCCCCCGTGGGGCCGATCAACTGGATCGAAGAATTCGTCCTCGACGGGAGCGACCGCATCCTCGCCCGCGTGTCCGTTGGACCCTTCACCCTTCCGCTGGAACTGGTCCTCGTTGAAATCGACCCCAATGCGACAGGACCCAACCAGGCACGGTTGCTCCTGGGCCGAGGCGCGCTGTACCCGGACGGCTCCGAAATCCAGAGCGTGGAGTCGATCGACATCAACGAGCGCGGTGACGTGATGACGGTGGGCAAAGAACGCCCCGGGCCCGGTTCCGACTTCCTACGCGGAGTTCGGGTCAACGGAGACCTTCGCGCGCGCACCGGCGATATCGAGCCGACGACGGGGTCCACGTGGGATCTGGAGGGCTTTGTCATCACCGCCACGACCGTCGCCTTTGACCTCGACGCCCAAGGCGAAGTCGTGATCTACGCCCGCCTCGTCGACGCGGGCATCCCAACGCGCGTGATCGTGCGCGGCACCACCGTCGTCGCCCGCTCTGGCCAAGTGCTCCCGGGCTCGACCATTCCCCTGCGGCAGATCGATCCGTACGGCATGTCGGCACACCCCGATGGCCGTGTGTTCTGGTCAGGGTACGAGCAAGGCAGCTTCGACAAGATTCTATTCCTCGGCAACCAACGCTACCTCCAGGTCGGCGACAGCCTCCTGGGCTCAACGGTCACCGACATCGTCCAATTCGGCAATGTGGACATCCAGCCCTTCTCCGAGAACGGCGGATTCTTCCTGCACAGGGTCAACCTGGCCGACGGCCGCCTCGGTCTCCTTCGCCGCACCCTCACCATAGGCCGCTTTGGCTGCCCGCAGCAGATCGCCAATAGCTCGGGCAGAGTTGCCCGCCTCGAGGCAAGGGGTTCCGACCTGGCCGGTGGACACGAACTCGTCCTCGCCGCAACGGATCTCCCGTCGAACAAGATCGGCATCTTCGTGGTAGGCAGCTCGGCCGGGCAGACGTTTGTCCCGGGCTCCCAGGGCCGCATCTGCGTCGGAGGCATGATCGGGCGCTTCGGCAACGTCTTCCAGGCGAGCGCCTCGGGATCCGTCCACTTCTCCGTCGATACGGGCGCCCTCCCCATTGCTTCCGGGGGCGGTCCGAGCACAGCGGTGATGCCCGGTGAGACCTGGCACTTCCAAGGCTGGTTCCGGGACAACAACCCGTTCGCCACCTCCAACCTCACCGACTCCGTGCTCGTGACGTTCCGCTGATGTGGATGGACCTGTCAACCCCTCTGCGAGTTCGGCTTCAGATTCGTTCGTT
>CAJXRJ010000556.1 GCA_913058555.1 uncultured bacterium | reverse complement strand
GCATATCGTCGGCAGCGTCAGATGTGTATAAGAGACAGCTGAAGACGAGGGTGCTCCGTTCGCCCCCTCGGGCTCCCCTCCCCTTGGTGCCGCCTCGGACGTTCCCGACGAGCAGCTCTGGAGCTGGGTCGACCGGGAGGCCCCAGAGCTCGTCCAGCACCTCCGCGATCATCCCGGGGATCGCGGACGGGTAGATGAGCTCCGACGCGCCATTCGCGCCGTCGCCGGCACGGACGAGCGCACGCCCCAGCGCATCGGCGACTACCCGATCCTCGGGCGACTCGGCAGCGGGGGCATGGGCGTCGTCTTCGAGGCGGAACAGGTCCACCCTCGCCGGCGGGTGGCGCTCAAGGTCATCCGAGGTGCGTGGCTTGATGACGAGCGCACGCGCCGCCTTTTCCGCCGCGAGACCGAGGTCCTCGCCCGGCTCCAACACCCGGGCATCGCAGCGATCTTCGACGCAGGTGAGACGAAAGAGGGTGCCCCCTTCTTTGTGATGGAGTTGGTCAAGGGCCGGCCGCTGGATGAGTGGGCGAAAGGCCAAGACCTCCAGGGCAAACTGAGGGCCGCGGTCGAAGTGGCCCGCGCCGTCCAACATGCCCACGAGAAGGGCGTGATCCACCGGGACCTCAAGCCATCCAACGTCCTCGTCAACGGCGAAGACCAAGTGAAGGTGCTCGACTTTGGGCTCGCGCGTATCGTCGACCCCGGCGCCAACGTGTCCCTCACCGCGGCCATGAGCGGCAAGGTCATTGGAACCGTCCGCTATATGAGCCCCGAGCAGGCCCGCGGCATGGCGTCCAAGGTGACGCCCGCCAGCGACGTGTACTCGATTGGCATTTTGCTCTTCGAGCTCTGCACCGGACGCTCGCCCCACAACTTTGGGACGTCCGATCTCTTCGAGTGCGCCCGCATGGTGGCCGAAGAAATCCCGGTCGCGCCCACGAGCCTCGACGGCAAGCTGCCGAAGGACCTCGACAATGTCCTCGGCCAGGCCCTCGCCAAGGACCCAAGCGAGCGCTACGCGTCGGCGGAGGAGCTCGCCAAGGACATCGAACGTCTGATGGACGGCCTCCCGGTGTCCGCCCGCCAGCGACGCGCGGACGCCAGTGCCCTGGAAGCCAAACTCAGCCGCATGGGCGCCGAACTCGGCTCGTCCATCGCCAGGGTTTCAGCCAGCGTCGCGGACACCCTCCAGGGCGCCGCCGGGACCGCCACCGAAAAGGTCCGTGAAGGACGCGATACGGTGAAGTCCAAGCTCGATGAACGCCGCGAACGAATGGAGAACGGCGAACCCCTTCGCATCAACCTCAATCCGGTGATCGATGCCGCAGGCAGGGGTTTCCGTGGGGCCAAGAAGACGGCCAGCTACGCCGCCCACGGCACGCAGAAGGTCGCATCGGTCGCACGTGCAACCGGACGGGCCACCCGCCGGGCCGCCAAGGGCGTCGCGCCATCGCTTCGGAAGGTCCGGAACATCGCCATTGGGCTGCTGGTGATCATCTTCATCGGCAGGCTGATCGCGGAGGACTACAACGTTTCCCTTGCCGTAAGGGACACCCTTCGGTTCGGTGCGCACGTGGTCGACGAAACGGGTGATCTCATCAAGAGAATCTGGAGGGAGATCACATGAGCCGCCCCCATTCCAACCGCGCCGCTTCGGCTCCCCAACAGGGTCTTTCGGATCGCCTGCGTGCGGGTGACCCGGGCGCTGCCGCCGAACTCGAGCGGACCTACCGCACCTCTCTCGTGCGCTTCGCGTTCGGCTACCTTGGCGATGCCGCCGAGGCCGAGGACGCAGCCCAAGACGTTTTCGTCAAGGCGCTCAGCACGAAGTCCGCCCCCGCGGAGCTTCGCCCCTGGCTCTATCGCATCACACGCAATCACTGCCTGAATCTCCTGCGCCATCGCCGCGTGCGGGCGGAAGAGAGACTTCCCTCCCGGGCCGCATTCATGGACTCGGAGGCCGGGCACCTCACGCGCCTTGTCAACGCCGAGAACGAGGAGGCCATGCGTGCCCGCGTCGCCGCCCTGACGCCGGAGCACCGCGAGGTCCTTGAGCTTCGGTATGGGGAAGATCTCTCCCGAGAGGAGATCGCCCAGGTCCTGGACCTGGCTCCCTCCGTCGTGAAGTCCCGGCTCTTCGAAGCGATGAAGAAGCTGCGCGCGGCGAGCTGAGCCACGCACAAGTCCCCAGGCCGGCACTAACGTTGGCGTTCGTGGCAGACTTGGTCGATGACGACCGCGGCGGCAAGCACGAGTACATCATCTTCCCCATCGACGACGTCAATCCCGTAGCGGTCGCTGAACGAGAACCACTTCTTCGAGACCTGGGCGACGACTCCGCCCCGTGGCCTTGTGAAGGTGTACTCGTACTCGAGCATGTTGCCCTCGACGTGGTAGTCGTTGGGGCCGGGCACATCGACTTCGAACTTGGAGCTGAAGAACGTGAATAGTTCCTTCTTGATCGTCGCGAGGATCTCATTCCCACGGGAGATCTCGTAGGTCGGGCTCCAGGCCATCAGCTTCTGCCGGATGAAAGCGAGCTCGTTCCCTTGCATGTCCTGGAAGCTGAGCTTGTTTCCGACCGAGAAGGCCTTGCCATCCACAAAGAAGATGTCATTGCCATCGTCGTCTTGAATCGTGAAGTCGTCGCCCCAGGAGAGGAGCTTCTGCTGAACGAGGTAGCGCATTCTTGCAGCCTACTCTGGCCAGAAAAGTCTATTCACGACTCGTTCCACTTCGATGGATAGAACGGTGCGACGCTGCCCGCTGGGACTCAGAGTCCAACTCCCCTTGCGCGGGGCTCAGTGACGCTTCGATGGCAAAGGCCCACCCCGAGCCATGGGGCGTTGGGGCCAAGCACGACACGAGTCATGAACCGAAATCCGGCAACGAGCCCCGCAGCGACATCGGCTTTGGGGGAGCCGCCCGAAGAGGTCCCAGGTTGCCGTGCCATCCGGGTGCAAGTCCCGCACGACAACGCCCGCAAGAGGCCGCAGCAGTAGGATGACCCCATGCTCCCCTACCCGCTGATCGCCTTCTCCGCGCTGTACGCCGCACCCTCCCTCCTCCCCCAAGAGACGCGCTCCACCGCCTCCTCGGACTTCGCGGCCGCCTTCGAGGTGCCCGAGGGACTCGAAGTGTCCCTGTGGGCCGAATCGCCCCACCTCTTCAACCCGACAGCCATCGACATCGATGCGCGCGGTCGGATTTGGGCCACCGAAGGCGTCAACTACCGCCAGTGGAGCGGGCGCAATCCGGGCAAGCACCGAGACGGCGGCGATCAGGTCGTGATCCTCGAGGACACGGACGGGGACGGATTCTGCGACGACCACAAAGTGTTCGTCCAGGACCCCGACCTGACCGCGCCCCTCGGTATCGCACTTGTGGGCAACCGCGTGTACGTTTCTTGCTCGCCGAACCTCTTCGTCTACGTGGACGAGGACGGCGACGACGTCGCGGATCGGAGAGAGACCGTACTCACCGGCTTTGGGGGCTTCGACCACGACCACGGTCTGCACTCAGTGGTCCCCCACACCGACGGCAAGCTCTACGTCGCGGTCGGTAATGCGGGGCCGCACATCGTCGAGGGGCCTGACGGGAAGACCCTGCGCTCGGGCTCCCTGTACTCAGGCGGCGGCCCGGCCCAGGCGGACAACCGGCCCGGGCTCGTGAGCGATGACGGCAAGGTCTGGACCGGCGGGCTGGTCCTCCGCATGAATCACGACGGCTCCGAGCTCGAAGTGATGGCCCATAACTTCCGCAACATCTACGAGGTCGCCGTGGACGCCTTTGGCGAGATGTTCACCGCCGACAACGACGACGATGGCAACCGAGCCTGTCGCACGACCTGGGTCATGCGCGGCGGGAACTACGGTTTCTTCAGCCCGGACGGCTCGAGGACCTGGCAAGCCGATCGCCGTCCCGGACTCAACACGCAAGAGGCCCACTGGCACGCCGCCGACCCCGGAGTCGTGCCCCCGGGCACCATCAACGGCGCTGGGGGCCCGACGGGCGTGTGCATCTACGAGGGCGCCCTCATGGCCGAGTGGTTTGACGGCGCCGTGCTCAACTGCGACGCCGGCGCGCGGGTCGTCTACGCCCACAAGCCGCGGGAGGTGGGCGCCGGCATCGCCCTCGATCCAGGCTTCGCGATCCGAGCCGCCAAGGACGCGGACGGCGAGACCGGCCAGTGGTTCAGGCCCAGCGACGTGGCCGTTGGGCCCGACGGCGCAATCTACGTCGCGGACTGGTTTGACCCCGGCGTGGGCGGCCACGCCGCCAGGGATCGGCAAGCCTACGGGCGAATCCTCAAGATCGCCCCCTCCGGCATCATGACCTCCGCCCCAAGCGTCGACGTCACCACGACCGCAGGCGCCATCGAGGCCCTCGGTTCCCCCGCGGTGGCCGTCCGCGAGCTCGGCCGCGCCGCGCTCGTCGCCAGAGGCCGCGCCTCGGTGCAGCCGATGCTCAGCGCCATGATGCCCATGGATGACCGCCGCGCCGCCCGCGTCGCAACCGTCCTCTCGCGCATCTCCCCCAAGCAGCTCCCGAGCAACGTCTTCGCCCAGCGCAGCGCTGGCGCTGCCCGGTGGAGCATGGACGTGCGGGACCGTGTGGCCGGGGGGCTCGACCCCGTGTGGCACCGTTCTGTACTCGACTCCCCGCGTGTTGCGCGCGAATGGGCCCAGGTCGCCCCGGCCGACTTCGGCTCGGCTTTCACCAAGGGGCTTCTTGCGTCCTTCGACCCAAGCGATCGCTGGACCGTCGAGGCCATCGCCCAGATGTTCGAGCGCGCCGGCCCCGATGCGACAGCCCCCTTCTGGGCCTCCGCTCCGGAGGACCCGCTTCAGTGGTCAGATCGCTTCGAAGCCATCGCCTGGCGCCTCCATCCGGGTGGCGTGACGAAGGGCTTCGGCAAGAGGGCCATGTCCTATGACCTCCCCATCGAGGCCAGACGCACGGCCATCGACGCCCTCGCGTTCACGAAGTCCTACGCCGCGGCGGAGGCCGTGTACCTGGCCGCCACCGCCGGCCCCGAAGACCTTCGTACGTACGCGTCTTGGTGGATCGAACACCGCGCATCCAACGACTGGCAATCCTATGGACTCCGTCTGAACCTGTCTCTTATACACATCTCCGAGCCCACGAGACTAGGCATGATCTC
>CAJXRJ010000555.1 GCA_913058555.1 uncultured bacterium | reverse complement strand
CCCGTCCCCCCTGCGCCCGAGCCCCAGGTTCTCCCCCTCACGGCGGAAGAGATCGAGGGCTTCCGCCTGGCCCTCGTGGAGGCCGCCACAGCCCAGAAGTTCGAAGCGGCCCAAGCGGGCGGCGGAGTCGAATTCGCCGCGTCCGTGGAATCGGCCCTCGGCGACCCTCGCCGCGCCGCCCGGGTGGTCCTGCGGCTGGACCCAACGGCCAACGCCGAGCTCCGCGCCCAGGCGGCCCTCGCGGCACGCTTCCTGGGCCCAAGGGCCGACGCCCGGGATCGAATTCTCCTGAAGCGTTCCCTGGGGGATGTGGGCTCCGCAGGTGCCTGGGCCCTCGTAGATCGCGGCGGCGCGGGTCTCGCAGCGCTGTGGTCCCTCGGGCTCTCCGAAGGCAGTGCCGCTGACCCCGTTCAGGGACAGACCACCCAAGTCATGACCCCAGGGGAGACCGCCCGCGCCGTCCTCTTCGCGGCCGCCAAGGAGGGACACCTGGATCTTGAGAACCTGCCCCGGGCCCGCGGCGACGCGGCCCTCGCGGCCGCCGTCATCAGTGCTGGCTCCAGCGACTCCGCGGAGCAGTTGCTCGACATGTTCCTCCAGAGCGGGGAGACCCCTTGGCTGGACGCATGGGCCGGTGAAGAGGGTGCCGTCAGTTCCCTCGAACCAGTGCTCGCGGCAGCCCGAACCTCACGCCCCTCGGATCGCCGCGGCAAGCGCTTGCTCCAGGCCGTCGAGCGGTCCGGCGCCACGAGTGCGATCCCGTTCGTCCTTCGGGCCCTCGAAGAGAACGTCGAAGGGAGCGCCAAAACACTCGCCGCCATCGAGGGCCCTGAACCGGTGCTAGCCCTTCTGGGTGCCACCCGATCCAGAGACCTTCGGGACTCCATGGAAGAGTCCGCCTGGATGGCCATGGCGCGCGCCGGCTCTGCCCGGGTTCTTGGCGCGGTCTTCGAAGATGCCTTCCAGGCAAATGAGAAGGCGGAGCTCCTACTCGATGCCTTCGTGCGAGGGGCCGGTGACACCCTGCATGTGGAGGGGCAACGGATCCTCGGCGGGCTCAGCGCCAACGCCGAGATCTACTCCGAGACCCGCAGCGGAGCGCTGCTTCTCCTAGCGGAGACCTGCGGCCCCCGGGGCGCCAAGCTCCTGCCCGAACTCAAACAGACGATCTCGGCCCTTCGCGGCGACACGGACGCCCGGGTGTCCGCCGCTGCTTGGCTCATTGCCCTCCGGTCCGCAGAAGAGCCTCCTCCCCACATCGCCCGCGTGCTCTCCCGCAGCGGCAGCGTGCAAGTCAAGCATGCGCGGCTCACGCGTTCGATCGAGAAGGCCCGCGCCCGCATGGCACAGGGCTCGTTCTGACCGGCGCGCCGCCACCCACTGTTCATCCCCATCCGAATCACTTTCCGCCGTCACTTTTCGCCGTCACTTTTCGCCGGGCCTTATCGGGGCCCAGTTCCCAACGACACGACCGACATGCATATCACTACCTTGACCCTTGGAATGCCATTGCTGCTCGCTGGCGCCACCTCTGTGGATTGGACCGCCCCCGCCCCAACGACGGCCCCCTCGGTGGACTCAGATTCCGAGGTGCTCGCACGACGCCGATTCGATCTGAGCGCTCTCAAGCTCGCCCGTTCGACGACAGTCCAGCCGATGGCCGAGATTTCGATCCTGCCACTGATGCGCCCGTTGCCCGGGAAGGGCAACCAAGAAGTCGAAGAGATGGGGTTCGATTTTTCCCCGGATGAAGCCCTCGTCCAGATCTTCTCGGAACACCGAATGGACCAGCTCGAGTCGATCGAGTTCGTGTCGGGCAACGTGCTAGAAGTCGTCGGCCCGCCGGCTGTGCTGGAGGAGTTCGCAGCGCTCGTGAAGCTCGTCGAGAAGACGGTCTTCGACTCGACGCCTGTCCGGGTGGTGCGCTTCGAAGACTCGGGAGATGGGCCGTCGGGCATCGTCTCGATCGACGCGCTCGACCAGCACGTTGCCCGCGCGGGGGAACTGAGATCAAGGCGTACGATGCAACTCCTCCCCGGATCGCTGAACCAGCTCCACGATGTTGTGGAACACGACGTGATCATCGGGGTCGATATCCAGATCGCCCAGGGCGCGGCCGTTTCGGACACGGTGGTCCAGCAGCTCTCAAGCGGCACGAGCCTTTGGGCCATGGCCACCCGGAACGGCCGGGGTGTTCAGCTTGCCTACGCCCTGAGCTCCAGCCGCCACGCAGGATCGAACGGACACACCGCGTCCGGTGAATTCACCCTCTCCACAGAGAGCGGCGGTATGCGCACCATGACGGGGTTTGAGTGGGAGGAGACGTTCGGGCTCCTCGGGGGCGTCGCCGCGGGCGAGATCGAACTCCTGCCAGGGGAAGCCATGGTGCTGTCCGTCAACGCCATGGGCGAAGGCAAGCGAGAGTGTGTCGCGATCTGCCTGCCCAAAGGCATCAACGTCTCGATCGATGGAGCCACGAGCCCCATCGGTGAGAAGCACGTCCTCTGGGCCGGCCCCGCGGGATCCACGGCGATACCCGGCCTCCGCTTGAGCGAATTCGGCACGGCGAAGTCCCGGGACACAGAGCTGGACACCAACGAATTCGGCAACCACATCGTCTCTGCAGAGGTCTTTGGCGCCGATACGCGCTTCATGGAACGCGTCGACAGCTACACGAGTTTCGCCGAAGTGGCTGAGATTGCTGGGTCGGTCCTGATCACCGTCCCGAGCGCCAACGTGAACAAGCTGCGGGAATGTGTCGCTGCATCGTTCCAGCAAAGCGCTTCCCGTCTCAACGTCCAAATCTCAGCCTCCGCGGACGACCAGCCCCTTTCCCAGATCGGCGCCCTCGGCTTGACGAGCGGCCGGACTGCCGGGGTCTCAGCTGGATCGGAGAGGCTCATCGCAGTCGAGAACGATGTGGAGGTCGCTCAGTTCGCCGCGTGCCACGATCCCATCATCAAGACTCACTTCGAAGGGCTGCGGGCTTCCATATCCCTGGTCCAGCTTCAGGGGGGCAGGCTCGCGTACTCGATCCAAGGCAGCCTCAGCACCGACATCGACGAGAGCGACCTCAATATCTTTGGAACCGACGGCATGAGGAAGATCACCTCCGAGATGCTGATCCTGAACGACAGCGGCACGAAGGCTCAAGAGCCCGGCGGCGGCTGGACGATCCTGCTCGGCGATGAGTCTGGCAAAGGACAGCGCGTTGAGCTGAAGGTCCGTGCCGTAAGGTGACCGGCGCTGGCCGTGATCCACGGCGCTCCCCCCCGGCGAGGCCGCCGTCCGATCTATCGGGCGGCGGCCTCGTTGTTACCGCCGGACGACGCCAGCTTGATCAGCCCCAATGCGCTGGCTGCGCTCAGCACGATGAGCCAGGTCCCCATCCCGGTGGCTCCATACAGCAGGTGACCCGTCCCGATCAACGCGGCGTAGACCCCGACGCAGCCGAGGAACGCCTGGAAGAGTCCCCGCGGCACGGGCCACGGTTCGCTCTTGTCGCTGCCCTGCGATTCGGGGTACTTCGCCCAACCAGGTCCACCCGGCCGAACGGTGTCGACAAACCGCTGCAGCGTTTCGTCGGACTCTTTGCCCGTCATGAATGCGGCAAGGAACCAAATCGCCGTCGTCGTGAGCGCGCCGTAGGCCAGCTTCTCATGGGCCGCGAGGGACTCTAGCTGGAACGTGAACACGTAGGCGACGATGAGCGAGGCCACCATCGCCACGATCTCCGTGACCGCGTTGATGCGCCACCAGAACCAGCGAAGGATGTAGATCCCGCCGGTGCCCGCGCCGAGAAGCAGCAGGAGATCGAAGGCCTGACCCGCGCTGGTGAGCTGAAGGCCAAGGCCACACCCAAGCACCAGAGAAAGGACGGTCGCCACGCGGCCCGCCGTGACCTTCTCCTTGTCGTCGGCATCCGGCCGGACGAATCGAACCCAGAAGTCGTTGACGAGATAGCTCGCGCCAAGGTTGAGCTGCGTGCTCATCGTGCTCATGAACGCCGCCAAGAGCGACGCCGTGACGAGCCCGAGGAGTCCCGCTGGCAGAAGACTCAGCATCGCGGGATACGCGAGGTCGTCCCCCACCTTGTCCGCGGGAATGTTGAACGTCTGGGCAATCCCGCTGAGCTCGGGATAGATCACCAAGGACGCCAGGGCCACCAGGATCCACGGCCAGGGGCGCAGGGCGTAGTGCGCGACGTTGAAGAAGAGCGTGGCCTTGACCGCGCCCCCCTCATTCCGAGCGGAGAACATGCGCTGGGCGATATAGCCGCCGCCGCCGGGCTCTGCGCCCGGGTAATAACTTGCCCACCACTGGACCGCGAGGGGCACCAGCATCAGCGGGACCCAGGACTCCGCGCTGGAGAAGTCGGGGAACATCGCCAGCTTGGGTATGACGTTCGGATGCTCAAGCAAGCCAGAGAGTCCTCCGATCTGCTCGTGTCCGAGGATGTGTACCGCCGCCCACACCGCCCCCACCATCGCGAGGATGAACTGGACAAAGTCCGTCAGGATCACCGCCCGCAGGCCGCCAAGGCCCGCGTAAGCGAGCGTCACGGACCCCGCCACAAGCAGCGTCTGCCAACCGGGCCAACCGAGCAAGATAGCGCCGAGCTTGATGGCCGCGAGGCTCACGGCCGCCATGACCATGACGTTAAAAACGAACCCTAAGTAGAGCGCGCGAAAGCCCCGCAGGAACGCGGCCGATCGCCCGCCGTAGCGCAACTCGTAGAACTCGATGTCGGTCATCACCTCGCTACGGCGCCAGAGACGGGCGTAGACGAAGACCGTCAGCATCCCTGTGGGCAGGAACGCCCACCAGGCCCAGTTGCCGGCTACGCCCTTGGATCGCACAAGATCCGTCACGAGGTTCGGCGTGTCCGCCGAGAAGGTCGTCGCGACCATGCTGACCCCGAGGAGCCACCACGGCATGTCCCTTCCTGCGAGAAAATAGCCTTTGGCCGTCCCAGCGCTGCGGCGTGACGCCCAGAGGCCCACAGCTAGCGCGAGGAGAAAGTATGCTGCGATGATCGCCCAGTCGAGATTCGTTAGCCGCATGGGACCGCCCACGTTAGTGGCGCCCCGCAGTTCCATCCGGGCACGTTTCTCCAAACTCGCAAAACAACATGAGACTCGTTCCCTTCTGTCTCTTATACACATCTGACGCTG
>CAJXRJ010000554.1 GCA_913058555.1 uncultured bacterium | reverse complement strand
GAAGGCGTCAGCCGCGGCTAGCCATAGCGACACATCAGCGCCTTCGGCGCTGGGCACTCCCGGGCATGGCGGGTCATCTCGGCAGCTCCAATTCCATCGGGCTCACGATTCGGTCTCTCGGTTTGTCTCAGGTGCGCTCCCCCTCGCGGTGGCCTGAGAGCCCCAGCGGGCGGTGACCAAGCCAGGCGCTAGAATCCCCCAGGGAATCTGGCATCGGGTGAATCGAAACCCATCTGCTGGCCCACCTACAGGTGTCGAAGAGCCCCGGTGCCCTTGGCCTCGATTTCCCGCTATCTTCACCCCAGATGATGTCCCAACGCCTTCTTGCAACAGCGTTCGTGCTCCTTCTGTTCGCCGCGCCCGCCGTAGCGCAGATCCAGGGCATTTCGAAATTCTCGCCGCCGAACGTCGTCGAGGTGGCGATCTCCCCGCGCGACTCCGATCTGATCGTGCTCGGTTACGGAGACTACCTCCCGGGTTCCACACGCTCGCTCACACGCTCGCTGGACGGGGGAGCCACCTTCGAGCCTCTTTCCGTTGCGGGTACGGCCATGGCGTCGAACCCGATCGAGGCTTTCGCATTCTCCAGGGCCGGGACGCTCTTCGCGGCGGCCGACGGGACGCTCTATCGAAGCCGGGACCGTGGCACGACCTTCGATGCCGTTCTCGATTTCCCAGCGGGAGAGATCAAGTTCGTCTCCATCGATCCCCACAATGCCAGTCACCTCTGGGTCACGGCGTCGGAGACGTTCTTCGGCTACCGGGCGCATCGCTCCAGGGACGGTGGCGACACCTGGCAGGTCATGCCCGACGTGCCGGGGCATACCAACGAGCTGCCCGAGCGAATCTTGTTCGATCCAGTCGTCCCCAACCGCGTCCTGCGGGTCTTCTTTGGCTACCTGGTCGTGACCGACGGGACCGGGAGCACTGTCGTTTCGCGGGAGGACTACGGCGTCCAGAACAATGTCCGGTGGTCCTACGTGGGAGGCCGAATCCTGCGTCGCCGCTTCGGACCGGGCACGTTCCAGGCCTCGGAAAACGGTGGGGGAAGCTGGTTCACCATTCCGGCTCCCGCGGTGAGAGGGTCCGAGATTGCGTACAACCCACTGGCACCGAATCAGCTGGCATTCATCGCAGAGGGCATGCGGTGCGTGAGCAATGACGGGGGACTGAGCTGGCAGACGACGGGTGCCGGCGCCTACGACGGAGATCCCTACCGGGCTCGCCCGGCGTTCGTACCCGCGGGCCAAGGCGCGTATTCCGCGCAGTCTCAGGGGCTCGTCATCGGACGGGCTGGAGGGGTCACCATCGCACGCGCCGACGAAGACCATCTCGTGGGCCCCTCTCTCCCGAGCGGGGCGATCCCGCTGTACTTCGCGGAGATCGACCAGCAGGACCCGACCCTCTGGATCGACAAGAGCCGCGACGAGTTCCGCAACGACTTTCGCGCGGTGTCGCGGGACCGTGGCGAGTCTTGGACGTCCTATGCCATGCCACGTGATGGGGACATTGCGTCCTTCCGCGTCCAGCCGAGCGGGGTCGTCCAGATCTACACCGAATCCCCATCGGGTTGGATCGAGATCCAGCCCGACGGATCCTTCCAGTCCGGGACTAGCCTGCCGCGCCCGGGTATGGACCCCGTCGAAATTGGTGTGCTCGATGGCGCCTTGCGCGTGACAACGGACGCCGGCCTCCACTGGCAGGTCGTGGATACGGTACCGGTCAATGGTCTCGAGAATTACATTCGCGGTGCGCTGCGCACCACTCCAACGGGTGTCCAGATCGTCAGGGCGAGCTACGAGTTCGGCCTCTGGACCGATGTGGTCTCGGAGCTTTCATGGACGGCCGACTTCGGTCAGAGCTGGCACGCGCTTCCTGATTCGGGAAACCTGGAGTCGTGCACGTGGAATGACGTTCATCCCGAAGTCATGTACGCGTGCAACCACTTGCCGAACCTCCCGACCCAGCGATCCGACGACGGCGGGCAAACGTGGTCCAACGTCGGCGACCCTGGGCTGCACGGAATCATCCTGCGGGGCAACCTGGACCCGGATCTCGTACTGCGCTCGGTCACGGAAGACGTCCTGCCGCGGAACTCCTACCGGGCCCTCGAGGCCATCGACTACGAGCTCTCGCGGGATGGCGGACAAACCTGGGTGTCACTCGGCGTCCACGGTTTCCCGGGCTACGACGGCCTGTTCCAGGGCCGCTTCATCGCCCCTGACGACAGCTACATCCTCCTCGGCTCGATGCTGTTCGACCTCGCGAGCGACATCGGGACTCCCGAGTGCATGGCGAATCCGAACGTCACTGGTTTGCCAGCGCGGATCGCGGCGATCGGATCCACGTCCGTGGCCGCGGGCGACGTTCTGCTCCGCTGCAGCGACCTCCCACCGTTCACGTTTGGGCTCTTCACCACAAGTCGCACCGCGGCCTTCGTGCCGAACGTCGGAGGGAGTGCCGGCAACCTCTGCCTCGGCGGATCGATCGGACGGATCGCGCCCATGCCTCTGCGGGCAAGCTCAACGGGCGTGATCTCGCTGCGTCTCGATACGGCCCGCATGCCCCAGGGCTCCCAACTCGTCCCGATTCTGCCGGGCGACACGTGGCGCTATTCGTTGTGGTTTCGCGACGGGGCGACCAGCAATCGTGCCAACGCCGTGGCGATCGAGTTCACGCAGTAGCCGCCATCGCCGGACCTGACCAGGGGGAGTGCCGTGGATCTCCGCGGCTAAAGGTGTGGGGAGTGCCGTCCGGAGTCAGGCGCCCTGGGCGGCCATCTCCAGGCTTAGGACCCGCGACAGCCAGCGGTGCATGGGAGAGAGCTTCACGGCGTCGCTGACCATCGCCTCGCCCACGCCAACGTCGAGCAGGCCGGCGGTACGCATCGAGGCGGGATCACCTGCGAGGCAGAGAAAGCGGTCTACGTCTGAGTGCGCACTTCCAAAATGCGGGACCTGGGGTCAGGCTGGACGTGGCAAGGACGGTCAAATCCAATCGCGCTCGGTGCTGTAGTCAAGGATCGGTCACCCCGGGAGGACTGGGCTCAATCTCTCAGTCTGGCAAGTGCCGCATCCAAAACCGCGTCGTCTCCCGCCAGCATCTGAGCCCGGCTCGGGCGCACCAATACATCGGGCTGCACACCATTGCCTTCGACGTACGTGTCATTGGGCGCAAAGACGCGCATGGTGCAGAACCGGACTTTGGCGTTCGTAGCCGGCAGCGCGAACATGCGCGGTGCGCCGCTTCCGCCGCCTGTGGGTTGGCCGATGAAGACGACGTTCGGGTGCTCGTCGCGCAGGCATGACGCGAAGTTGTCGGTCACTGAGAAGCTGTTCTCATCAATCAGGCAAAAGACGCGGCCCCTGAAGCGTGGCGCCCCGTTGCCAACTACCGGATCCATCCAAGGGGTGTGGTGCCACTCGCCATCAAGCTTCGCAGCCAGGCGGAAGTAGTGGAACCCGGGCTCCATAAGGTGGAGCGCCAGCGCCTGTCCGAGGAGGTCTGTCCCGCCGCCGTTGCCGCGGAGGTCGAGGATCAGATCCTCCTTCGAACCGATGCTCTCGAATACGCGTGCATAGCCCTCGTACTGTTCAGCGAGGATACGGTGGCGTGCCTCCGGATCGGCGGCGACAAAGTCTGGATCGTTGGGCGAGAAAGACCCGACGCAGAAGTAGGCGGTCTTGTCATCGAGATCCTCGTACTTGTTCGGGAAGTGGCGCCAGCCGCGCCGCGGTACGGGTTCGGTATGGGCGAGGCACGGCAGTTCCACTGTCACGGGCTCGGCGTCTCCCATCCGAAGGGCTTTGATGCGAAGAGTCTTCTTGTCGGTCCACTTCGTGAGCTCAAAGATGGCCTTACGCCGCCGTGCACCGGGGGTCGACGCGAACAGGAAACGCTCTTGCTCTCGGAGCACGTTGTCGATCGGTTCACTGTCGACCTCCAGGATTATGTCGCCGCGTGTGAGTGCCTTGGACCGAAAGATCGCGGGGCCAATGCCGTCGACCATGATCCCCTCCTCGACTTCGATCAACGAAATGGGCCACTGGCGCTCTTCGTTGAGCTCGATGCCCTCGAGGTGGACGTGTCCATGACCATCGGAGAGCCCGGAGACATAGCGTCGAAGCGCACGCAAGAAGCCACGATCACCCGGTTCGTTGCGGCAGATTGCCAGCGCGTCCGCCTCCAAGGCTTGAAGGTCGAGACCTTGCTCCTCACGCATTCCGAGCCACGACCACTCGTCACGGAGGAGCGACGTTAAATGTCGCAAGTCATCGGCGTAGACGTCACCGAGAACCTCCGGGCGTGGGCCCGGGGGGGCGCCGTCGCTATGGGGCCGTGGATCGGCATGGAAGCCGAACCACCAGGCTCCCGTGACGAGGGCGGCAAACGTCCATAGGGATTTGGCCCGTGACTCCATGGGCACATCCTACGCCGTTGGTTCCGCTGCGGTTCCTCGTGTGCCGCGGCTCAGCTAGCGTATTGGCTCTCTGGACGCCGGCGCCCGCAGGTTCCGTGCTTGCTCCCCGAGGCGATCGTCTTCGATCCGCCGCGCGGGGCGCGGCGGGGCGCGGGAACCCCCGGACATAATGGGCCCTTGGCGCACCGATCCGCCGGGTAGGCGGTCTTGCGTGGATTGCACTTCGATACGCTGGGCGCAGAGATGGAGGCCTCCCTCGCAGAAGCAGAAGCGCTTGTCCTGAGTCTGGCGCAGTTGAAAGGCTTCGACCATCCCGTCGAGGCGGTCGAGGTCGTTGAGACGCATATCTCATGGATCCTCCTGACAGGCGAGTACGCCTACAAGCTGAAGAAGCCCGTGCGGCTACCCTTCGCGGACTTCGGTACGCTCGGGCGGCGCGAGGCGCTGTGCCACGAGGAAGTGCGGCTCAACCGAAGGCTCGCGCCGGATCTCTACCTGGGTGTCGTTCCGATCGGCGGGACGAGGCAGGATCCGCTCATCGGCGCAGAGCCTGCGATCGAGTTCGCTGTCAAGATGCGTCAGTTCCCGCCCAGCGAGCGCCTCGACCACGTGCTCTCGCGGGGTGAGGTTGGCGTTGGGGACGTGCATGCACTCGCCGAGTGCCTGGCTGCTTTCCACGGGAGTCTGTCGCCCGATCTCGACGATCCGCGCCTTGCCGGCCCCAGGAGCGTGGTCGGCGCCGCGCTGGAGAACTTCGAGGAGCTTGACG
>CAJXRJ010000553.1 GCA_913058555.1 uncultured bacterium | reverse complement strand
ACGAGATCATGCCTAGTCTCGTGGGCTCGGAGATGTGTATAAGAGACAGCAAGGGCAACGCAAGCCCGGGAACCCAAGTCATACAGGCCTTCCTGGGCGCCTTCGCGGCCAACGACGCCAAGCCGAAGACCATTCACCTTGTGGGCCACAGCACCGGTGCGATCCTGCACGCGCATCTCGTTCAGGCCATCGCAAGGCTGAAGGCCAAGGTGCGTATCGGCTCGGTCAGTCTCTTGGCTCCCGCCTGCACGAATCAGCTCTTCTCGGAGGCCTTCCTACCCTCGATGAAGAAGACGGGCTTCGGCATCGACAAGCTCAACGTCTACGCGATGACCGATCGGCTCGAGCGCAAGGACAGCGTCGCCAAGGTCTACCGGAAGTCGCTCCTCTACATGGTGTCCCGCGCCTTTGAGGAAGACGTGCGCCCGCCCGCGGCGGTCACCGGCATGGAGAAGCACGTGAAGGAGCTCATCAAGGCCAACCACAGGGGCGTCGATTTCCATTTCAGCAACGGCGTGGCATCCAGTCGCGATCGGACGAACTCTTCGACCCATGGCGGCTTCGATAACGACCGGATCACAATGAACGATGTGCTGAAGGTCGTCCTCGGAAGGAGCCGCGTACCGCAGCCGTTCACGGATCGATCGCTCGACTACTAGTCGACTTTGGGGGCGGTTCCAGGGAGGTGGCTTCCTGGGCCGCGGCATTGCGTCCCATGCCCGCCTCCCACTGCCCCCGGCGATTTCCGTTACTTTCGGCCCATGATCGCAGCCGCTCTCCTTTCGTTTCTTCCCCTTCCCGTCCTATCCGCGCCCCAGGACTTCCCTGTCGCCGTCTTGCCCCATCGGGAGCGGCACCAGGTGGTGAATGGGATCCTGAAGGAGCGTCTCGACGATCTCCTACCGGGGCTGATGCGGGCGGCGGGACTCGACATGTGGATCGTCGCGAACCGTGAGTACGCGGAGGATCCCGTCTACCTGACCCTCGTGCCGGAGCCGGTCTTTGCTGCGAGGCGCACGACGTTGCTCGTGTTCCATGACCTGGGAGTCGATGCGGACAGCGGCCAGGACCTGGGGGTGGAGCGGCTGACCGTGAGTCGCTACGGGCTCGGGGACTTCTATGCGTCGGCATGGCCGGACGGCGGGTCTGACGAAGAGCAGTGGGCCCGTCTCGCGGAGGTCGTGGCGGAGAGGGATCCTGCGCGCATCGGCATTGACACGAGCCGGTCCTGGGCGGCGGCCGATGGCTTGAGTCATGGGTTGCACACTCGGCTCACCGAAGCGCTGGGGGAGGATCTCTCCGGGCGCCTGGTCTCCGCCGAGGACCTGTGCATTCGCTGGATCGAAACCCGCACGGCGAGGGAGTTGGAGATCTACCCGCAGCTGATCGCCATCGCCCGGGGTGTTATCGCGGAGGCCTTCTCCAACCGTGTAATCACGCCGGGCGTGACGACCACCGACGATGTGGCTTCGTACCTGCGTCAGCGCTTCGAAGATCTCGGCCTAGACATCTGGTTCCAGCCCTATTGCAACGTGCAGCGCAATGGTCTGATCCAGGAGGGGCCGATCATGGGGAAGACCGGCTCGGTGATCCGGCGAGGGGATCTTGTGCACACCGACGTGGGGATTCACTACCTGCGGCTGTGCACGGACACCCAAGAGATGGCGTACGTCCTGCGCGAGGGCGAGACGGAGGTCCCGGAGGGGATCCGGCGCGCCATGGCCATTGGGAATCGCTGGCAGGACATCCTGACGGAGTCCTTCGACCTGGGGCGGACCGGGAATCAGATCCTGGCCCGCACGCGGCAGCGCTCGGAGGCCGAGGGCATCGAGTGCTGCGTCTACACCCATCCGTTGGGCTTATTCGGCCACGCAGCGGGTCCCACGATCGGCATGTGGGACAACCAGGGCCCGACGCCAGTGCGCGGGGATTGGCCCCTCGCCGCGAACACCTGCTACGCGATTGAAGGCAACGTCACGGTCGAGGTCCCGGAATGGGGGGACCAGCGGGTCCAGATCAAGCTCGAGCAAGACGCCGTCTTTCACGGAGAGGGGGTCCGCTACCTAGGGGGACGGCAGACGGAGTTTCACATCGTCAAGTGAGGAGGAGCCGCTTCGGATACCCCCGGCATCTTTCCTTGCAACAGCTAAGCTTGGGGACATGAACGTCCAAGAGATCCTCGTGCACCTCAAGTCCCTGAGTGACGACAAGGTCCTCGCAAGGAACGCCAAGAATGGCGCCGGGGAGGAGCAGTTCGGCGTCAAGCTTGGGGACATTCGCAAGCTGTCGAAGGCGATCAAGACCAACCATGGGCTGGCCCTGGATCTCTGGGGGACGGGGAACCTTGAGGCTCGGCTCCTTGCGACCCTGATGGTGCGGCCGAAGTCCCTGTCGAACGCGGAGCTCGACCAGATGGTCCGCGAAGCGGCCTTCCCGCAGCTCGCCGATTGGGTGAACGCCTACGTGGTGAAGGTCCACCCTGGCAAAGAAGAGCTGCGGGAGTCGTGGCTTGATGACGAGGATCCCATGGCGGCCAGGGCCGGTTGGAACCTGACGGCGATTCGTGTCGTGAAGGCGCCCGAGGGCCTCGACCTACCGGGGCTGCTCGACCGCATCGAGGGGGAGATGGGAGCAGCGCCCGAGGCGGCGCAGTGGACCATGAACATGTGCCTAGCGGAGATCGGGATCCACTTCCCCAAGCATCGCAAAAAGGCCGTCGCCATCGGCGAGGCGCTCGGCCTCTACCGCGACTACCCCGTTTCTAAAGGATGCACGTCGCCGTTTGCACCGATCTGGATCCGCGAGATGGCTAGCCGTCAGGGTTAGGACCCATCGTTCGCGTTTCCGTGGAGTCCGGCATCCTGTGATGCCGCGGAATTCAGTGTCGATCGTGCGGCGTCTTGGACCAACCGTGCCAGAGAAGAACGCGTGCCAACAAGCGGGGTCGATGCCCTCGCCGTCTGATCAGGGGGCACGGAGACTATGGGGCGTGCTACTCTCCGAATGTGATGGGCGACTCCCAATCGGATCTCTGGCTCACGCGCCGTGCGGCTGACGCCGCGGTGGGCGCCTTCTTCGGCGCGGGGGAGCGTCAGCCCCGGGGGAAGCCCGATCTTGAGGTGGCCATGGCCCAAGCGCGGGATCCCAGGGTCGGTAACGACACGATCACCCCCTGCGTGGTCGCCCTCACGGACGAGCTCGCGGAGGTCGACGAGGATACGTGGGGCGTGCTGATCACCCAAGCCGCCCGGGCCTTCCGCTCGGCGGAGGCATGCCTTACCGCGCGGCTCGGACCGGGCCAGGCCGTGGAGATCGACGAGAAGACCTGGGTGCCCGCTGGCTTGCCTGCACCCGTCCTATCGGTCGCGTCTTGCACGACCTCGCTCGTCATGGCCTGGGCCATGGGGCCGTCCGATTGGTGCGTCCTCGAAGTCGACCAAGCCGACCAGGACCGGCCGATCGCGGTCCTTCTCTACCACGTGGCCGGCTGACGATGGCCCCGGGCGGGCGTGTGCTACTTTGCGTCCGCTACTTTTTGCCTGGCCGCAGCCTCGGGCCGGCGACCACAAAAACTCTGCCTTGGCGGCCGTGCTGAACGGTGCTCCAGGCGGAGGTCAGAAGGAAGTCGTCGTTCCCGTCGCCGTCGACGTCACCGAGGCCCACCGCGTCGAACCCCAGGGTGTCGCCGGATTGCTTGGACGTCCATGTGCATAGGTCCTCGCCTGTCTTCCCGGAGACGAGGTAGACCTTGCCCGCGGACTTCGCTACATCGGCGTTCTGCCATGCGCCGATACAAAGGTCAGCGATTCCGTCCCCATCGACGTCGCCAGTGGTGGCCTGGGACGTGCCGAAACCCTCGCCCGCGCGCCGCCCGTCGATGGACTTGATGAGTTTGCCAGTGGCGCCGGATTGGATGTACGCGCGGCCCGTGGACGGCCCCTTGCAGGTATGTCCCCAATCGGACACGTAGGCGTCAGGGATGCCGTCGCCGTCCACATCGCCCAGGAACGCCGCGAAGTATTGGCCGAGGTTGGCGCCCTTCGCTTCGGATTCCAGGCGTCCGATCAAGGTCGCTTTGGTGGCGGTCAGTCGATAGAGGTAGGCGCAGCCGGTCTTGGGGGCGCCGGCGGTGGAGGCGCCTACGATCAGGAGCTTGTGCCCTCCGCCTAGGGTCCCGTCCACCGAGATGCCGAACTGATCGCCGGTCGCCTCGCCGGCAACCGTGTGGAGGAGCTTGCCAGTCTTCCCGGAGTACACGTGTACTGCGCCGGCTCCGGCTCCCGGCGCGCCGCACGCCACGTCCGCGCAGCCGTCCCCGTCCAGGTCTTCGAGGGCTGACACGTTCGTGCCAAACTTGTCCGCACCCGTTCCCGCGCTGAGCTGGTGGAGGAGCGTGCCGGTCTTCCCGGAGACGACGCGCACGAATCCAGGGGCCTGACCCAGGCCCGGCGCGCCGACGATCACGTCGGCCACGCCGTCACCGTCCGTGTCGCCCTGGCCTTCGACCGAATTGCCGAGCTGCGATCCAGGCGTGCCGTCCACGCGGAAAAGCTGCTTGCCCGAGCGCGATGAGTACACGTACGCAGCCCCCGCCCAACCCTTGTGGGAGGGTGCCGTGGCCGCGAAGTCCATGGCGCCGTCCCCGTCAAGGTCGCCCACCGCACGGGCCACCCACCCGAATTGGTCGCCGGCACCCTCCCCGACGAACGTGTGGAGGAGGCGCGGCTTCTCCAGAAACAGCTCGGGCCCCTCGAGTAGCGGCGGGAGGACGGACCCCAGGCGCGGGTCGTCCTTGAGGGAGATGAGGTCGGGGTCGCTCGTCAAGGCCGATCGAGTGCCCCAGCCTTGGGCGGCGGCTTTTCCAAGCCACTGGAACGCTGCGTCGGACCTGCCCAGGCGGGCGCTCGCGCAGGCCGCGTTGTAGGCACCGCCCGCGGCCGTCCGGGGGAACCCCGCTGCCCGCACGTGGGCCGCCAGGGCACCCTCAAAGTCGCCACTCGAGTGCAGGGCCCGCCCGAGCTGGGCCCACGCGAGTGCATCTTTGTCATTGGCTTGGGTCAGTCTCTGGAAGATCTTCGCGGCGCCCTCCCAGTCCTCGGCTTGCATCAGGCGCTTGCCCTCCGTCCGTGGATCTGTAGGGGTTCTGTCTCTTATACACATCTCCGAGCCCACGAGACTAGGCATGATCTCGTA
>CAJXRJ010000552.1 GCA_913058555.1 uncultured bacterium | reverse complement strand
ATCGTGATGACCCTCGGGCGGGGGGGGGCGGCCGCGGGCTCGATCCTCTGCCACCTGCGAATGTCCGGCCGCCTTGTGGTCGATGACGAACCTCAGGAGCCGCCCTACCAACGGGTGGGGGTGCGCCTCCGGGGGCCGGGGCGACGGGAATCGACCCTGCGATTCCTCGACGTGCGCAAGTTCGGGCGTTTCCGGTTCGTGCCCGATGCGGGCGAGGCGCTGAGCGACCTCGGGCCAGAGCCGCTTGGGCCGGACTTCACACCGGACTGGCTGCGGTCGGAGCTGCGCCGGCGGGGCCGCGCCATCAAGCCCCTCCTGCTCGACCAGACCTTCCTGGCGGGCCTCGGCAACATCTACGTGGACGAATCGCTGTTCCGGGCGGGAATCCACCCGAAGCGCCGGAGCGACCGGGTGAAGCCAGCGGCTGTGGACCTGCTCCACCGGGCGATCCAAGAGGTTCTGGCGGCCGCGATCGAGCGCGAGGGGTCGAGCTTCGACGCGTTCTACCGGACGCCGGAGGGCCAGCCGGGGTCCTACCAGCACCTCTTCCAGGTCTACGGCCGCGACGGCCAACCCTGCCCGAGGTGTGGCCGGACGATTCAGAAGCTCATCGTGGGGCAGCGGGGCACACACGTCTGCACCCGGTGCCAGCCGGTCCCGCGCGGATGAGGAGAATGCCGGTCCAGCGACAACTCGGCTCGCCGCCAGTACACTTTTGGCGGCTGGCGATTCGCCGGCCCCATTCACCATGATCGATACCAGCGATTTCAAGAAGGGCGTGTGCTTCGTCTACAAGGACGAGCCGTGCATCATTGTCGACTACACCGTGTCGACTCCAACGGCTCGAGGCGGCAACACGATCTTCAAGACGAAGCTCAGGAACCTCAAAACCGGTCAGCTCTACAACGACTCCATCCGCAGCGGAGAGAAGTACGGCGAGGTCGACATGGAGCGACACGGCGCGAGCTATCTCTACAACGATGGAAGCCGCTGGTACTTCATGGACGACGAGTCCTTTGAGCAGTTCGACCTCGGCAAGGACGAGATGGGCGGCGACGAGATGTACATCGTCGACGGGCTCGAGGGCATCCAGGCCATGCTCATCGACGGCAACGTGGTGTCGGTCGAGCTCCCGTTCAGCGTGATTCTCGAAGTCACCGAGTGCGATCCCACCATCAAGGGCGCCAGCGCCCAGGCCCAACTCAAGCCGGCCGTTTGCGAAACCGGCCTCGGCATTCAGGTCCCCCCGTACGTCGAGGCGGGGACCCGAATCAAAGTGGACACGCGGGACGGCAAGTTCCTCGAGCGCGAGAAGTAATCCCACGCCGCCTCGCCAGCTTCTGGCAGTGAATCAGGGCCTGTGAGACGTTCGCTTAGGCGTGCGGTTCACGGGCCCTGCTTCTTTCGGGAGCGCGGCGCCCGTCGCGAGGAACCTGGCCGTGTCGTGAGCCGGCTTCGCCCACTTCCCCTTCCTTGGTCCATCGGCGAAGCCGACCCGCGCCATCGACCAACTCTTCGCTCCCGTCACCGCGCGGCGAAAAGGCCTGCCGAGATAAGGCGTTGCCCCTGAGCCTCACCCCTTCGCGCAACCGCCCGTTTGGCCCTGGCCTGCCCCTCCGCTGTGCGGGGCCCTGACCGAAGCTAGCAGCCTCCCAGTCCTCCGTGCTTTCCAAGGGGCGCCTGCGCTCTCAACCCGACGGCTTCACCCGCTTCGGAGCTCCCGTCGGGGCAGCCGACTGACGGGGCTGCGGGATTTCGGCGGCCATGCGGTTGGGGCGGGGAGGCGCATTTCCGCCCCTCGAAGATCACCCGCGCATTTTCCAGGCGGCATCGACCTCGGGCACGGACGGCCACTGCTCCGCGGCCATGGAGAGGTAGAGGGTGACGTCGGCGGAGTCGAAGGTCTTGTCCAGCTCGGCCACGGTGGAGGCGACCTTATCGCCAGCGGGCTTCTCGTTGATGATGTCGTCGACCATGCCGTCCTCGTGCTTGACGTCGGTGCCGTCGAGGAATGCAAGGACGAGGTCCTTGGTGTGCTTCAGGAGATAGCTGCCGAAGAGCTCATAGCAGAGCTCGGCGTTGCCGCCCCGGGCCAGGATGGAGCGGGCGTGCTTGGCGCGCTTGTCCATGGGGAGCTTCCGGATCATCTGGGGCCTGAACTTGAGGGCCTTGGCGACCTCGCCGTCCAGGGGGCCAAAACCGTCCTGAGAAAGGGCGTCGTAGATGTGAAGGAAGCGCTCGTCCTTCATGGCCTTGAGCTGTTCGATGACCTGCATGGGGATTCGGAGAGAGGGGCTCGGAAGTGGTGCGACGGGGAGTCCTAGGGGCGGATCCCGGGGGGTGAAACGGGCGAAGAGCCTAACAACTTCGTTCACGCACGCCCCAGAATGCCGCCCATGTCCGAGCGCGATCATCCGGGCCTCCCGGCCAGCCCCCAGGGGTCCCGTGTGGGGTCCTTCTCCCGGGCGGAGGCAACCTATGCGGTTCTCTCGGGCCTGTTCATGGTGACCCTCGTGCTCACGAACGTGATCGCGATCAAGCTCTTCCAGGTTCCGGTGCCTGGTTTTGCCGAAGGGCTCGCCGGTGGGCCGGCTCTGACTTTGACGGCGGGTCTCGTGACCTACCCGATCACCTTCCTCCTGACGGACACGGTGGCGGAGATCTGGGGCCAGCGGCGGGCCGCGTTCATGGTCTGGGCTGGGTTTGGCATGAGCCTTGTCATGATGGCCGTCCTCCAGATCGCGGTGGCCCTGAAGCCGTCCGGGATCTGGGAGCTTGGGGCCTTCGGCTTCGGGACCCCCGCTGAGGCCCAAGCCGCCTACGAAGCGACCTTCTCGGCCCCGGGCAAACTCGTGCTGGCATCGATGACCGCTTACCTCGTGGCCCAGCTCATCGACGTGAAGCTCTACCACTTCTGGTGGCGCGTCACAGGGGGCAGGCACCTTTGGCTGCGCAACAATGGCTCCACGTGGATCAGCCAGCTCGTGGACACGATCATCGTGAACTCGATCTTCCTGCGCTGGGGCCTTGGGCTCGACTGGGACAACATCGTCGCCATCATCATCGCGAGCTACCTCGCGAAGATTCTGATCGCCGCCATCGATACGCCGCTCATCTACGCGTCCCGGGCGGGTCTCGAAAAGTGGCTCGGCATTCCCCATGATCCGGCCCGCGCCAGCGCGCCGCTGGAGTGAGCCCGATGACCGAACCGACCCCCGAGCCTTCCCCGAAACCCATCGCGGCGCCTTTCGATGCCTTCGTGGGGGTCGATGTCTACCTCATCGATCAGCTCCTCAAGGGACGCGTCGCGCCGGGCGCGCGTGTGCTTGACGCCGGGTGCGGCTCCGGCCGGAATCTCACGTGGTTCCTCGCCCAGGGGGGCTATGCCATCACCGCCGTGGATCCCAATCCAGAGGCGATCTACGCCCTGGCGGAGCGCTGCTCATCGCTCGGGGTTTCCATTCCCGCCGCTGACATCCATGCCACGTCCATCGAGGATGCACCGTTGGCAGAGAGCAGCTTCGACCTGGTGATCTGCAACGCAGTCCTGCACTTTGCCAGGGACACTGCGCAGTTCGAAGCGATGCTCGAAGCGTGCTGGCGGGCCCTTCGCCCTGGGGGTGTGTTCTTCGCCCGTTTGGCGACCAACATCGGCATCGAGGATCGAGTGCTGCCCCTCGGTGGGGGCTGGTATCGGCTCCCCGACGAGAGCGATCGGTTCCTGGTGGACGAGGCGCGGCTTCTCGGGCTGACGGCACGCCTCGGCGGCACGCTGCTGGAGCCCATCAAGACCACGGTCGTCCAGGGCATGCGAGCCATGACGACCTGGGTGCTTTGCAAGTAGCCGCGCCCCACGCCCGTTGATCCCTAGCTGGGCGCCGAGATCGCCCGTCCCGTGCCGGCCAGGTAGCCACTGGCGAAGGCCCACTGCAGGTTGAATCCGCCGCAGGGTCCATCGAGGTCGAGTACCTCTCCGCACAGGTAGAGGCCGGGCTGGTGCTTGCTCTCCAGCGTCTCCGGTCGCACGTCCTTGAGGCGCGCTCCGCCGCGGGTGACGAAGGCGCCGTCGTAACCTGTGTGCCCGGTGATCGTGATGGGGGTCTTGACCAGCGTGCGGATCAGCGCGTCTTTCGCCTCGCCCTTGAGGCCCTGAATCGTGCCGGACACGTCCGCGCCGCAGAGCTCGAAGAGGACCTCAGCGACCTCCTTGGGGAGGTGCTCTTCCATGCACTCGAGTGCAGCGCGCTGGGGCCCGGTTCGCCAGGCCTTGAAAATGGATTGCCAGTCCTCTTGGGTCTTCCCTCGGCAGAGGTTCAAGTGCATGGGGACCTCACCGTAGCGCTCGATGAGGGGCGAGAGATCCCTGGAGATGTCGAGGACGACGGGTCCGCGCAGGCCGCGCTTGGTGAAGATGAGGTCGCCGGTTCGCGCGACCTTCGAGTGTTTCGGCATCGCGACCTGGAGGTGGGCTTTGCCGATCGTGTGGGCGGTAAGCCGCCCCGTCCAGTCCTCGGCGGTGACGACCGGCACCCCGGCCGGATGCCGGGCGGTGATCTTGTGTCCGAAGCTCTCCGCGAAGCCATACCCGCCCCCCGAGGCGCCAGACTTGGGAAGCGCCAAGCCCCCGGTGGCGATGACGAGCTCCTCGGAGCGGAACGTGCCGCCCGCGTGCTGGACATGGAACATGCCGTCTTCGAACTGGGTCCCGGTGACCTCGCAGTTCACTTCGATGGGGACCTCGAGTCGCTTGAGCTCACCGAGGAGTCCCGCGAGTACGGTCGAGGACTTGCGGGTTTCGGGCCATACGCGGAAGCCGTCGAGGACCACGGTCTGGACCCCAATGCCGTGGAAAAACTCGCGCAGCTTGGGTCCACCGAGGCCATCCAGGGCGGGTCCCATGAAGCGGCCGTCGCGTCCGACCCTCTCCATGAACTGATCGGTGTCGAGGGTGTTGGAGAGGTTGCACCGCTGGCCGCCCGAGGCGAGCAACTTGCGCCCCAGGGATGGGGACTTCTCCACGATGAGCGCGCGTCGGCCCAGTCGCGCGGCGCGGATGGCCGCGACCATGCCGGACGCGCCGCCGCCGATGACGATGACGTCGAAGGCAGCTCCTTGCTCACTGGCGGAGTGGTGTTCGTTGGACGCGTCCATGGACCTCGCCCTGTCTCTTATACACATCTGACGCTGCCGACGATATGCAGTGTGTAGA
>CAJXRJ010000551.1 GCA_913058555.1 uncultured bacterium | reverse complement strand
CGAGCCGTCGAGCAGGAGTGGAGTCGATTGGTGCCGGCTGCCTGATTAGCACTTGTCCAAGGACGTGATGGAACCCAGGAAGGGGAGCCAGCTTGGAACGGTTACCTCTGCGTCGGCGGCCAGATCTTCCCCATCGCGATCACGAGCTCCAGCGCGGCAGGGATCACGAGCCTCGCCCTGGACAACACCGCGCCGCCCGAGCCCGCGGGGCAGATCGCGGCTGGGCAAGTCTGGCACTTCCAGTACTGGTACCGTGACATCGCGAGCGGCGGAGCGGGCTACAACCTCTCCAACGGACACAGCGTGCTCTTCACTCCCTGATCAGGCGCGAGGGAGCCCCATCAAAAGAAGGCCCCGCCCTGATCCTCCCCGATGACGTCGGGGAGGATCGGGGCGGGGCCGTTCCTGCGGACGATCGATCGCCTGCCTAGCGGCGCCCTTTCTTCTCGGCGGGCTTCTGGAAGACGCTCGCCTTCTTGTTCCCCCCCGACACGAGGTACGCAAGAAGGTCCCGCAGCTCTTCGCCGTTCATCGAATCGATCAAGCCCGCTGGCATCTGCGATGTGGGAGACTCCTTCATGATCTTGATCTCCGAGCGATCGAAGGTCGTCGGGCCCTCATCCAAGTTGCGTGGGTAGACCGTGATCTCGTCGCCGTCCTCCACGAGGATTCCTTCGACGATCAAACCATCGTGGTCCGCAACGATATGGGACCCGTACTGGTCGGAGATCACCTTGCTCGGTTCGACGATGGACTCGAGAATGTCCGCCACGGAGAACTTGTTCGCCACCGTGGTCAGGTCCGGCCCAATGGCGCCGCCGGCCCCATCGAACCGATGGCACGTGCTGCAGGACGCGGCATGGAAGAGGTTCTGGCCCCGGGCAAAACTGCGGCCGGTGAGGGACTCGAGGAGAACCGCGTTGGCACTTGCCACGGTCCACTGCTGACCCGGGCCTTCGGGGGGCGTGATGTCCTTGGGCAATGGGGCGAGCAGAGACTGCCCAAGGAGCGGACTCAGGGTCCTCTCCTCGGCCACCGTGAGGGTGTCCGCTGCTTCGTCGCGGATATTCTCAAGGAAGCCCGCGTAACTAGCGCCGCCGGGGTGCTTCGAGGCGTCCACGAAGAAACTGAAGTACTCCTTCCGGAGCTCCGGCGTCCAGCCGACCTTCGCGTTGCGCAGGATCAGGGAATAGGAGATGTTCCGAACGGGCGGCATGTTCGCCAGCATCTTCGCGATCGGCCCGCCGTAGGTATCGTTCCGCTGGATGAGCTCGGCCCACGGCGGCAGCTCCTCCGGGGCGCCACCGCGCATCAGCGCCATGGTCTTGGGCACGGCCGACTCGGCCCCCAGGTACGTCAAGAGCCGCGCGAGCTCGGTGTTGGTCTCGGGAGAGGTCGCGGGGTAGAGGGGATCGAGGGTCGCGATCACCTGGCTTCGCAGCGCATCATCGGGCGCCCCAAGCCGAGTGAATCCGAGCGCGTAGGCCCGCAGAACGCTGAGCGCCTGGGGCTGTGGCAGGGAGCCTAGCTCCAAGCGGCCAAGGGCTGCGATGAGTCCCTCGAGGTCGCCGCTCTCTCCCTGGCGCGCTAGCGCCAGGAGCCCCATCACGGCCGCCTGGGGATCCGTCTCCTTGAGCGCCCGCTCACGCCATGTGGCGACGGGCTGATTCTCGATGGCGATGCGCGCGGCGAAGCGCACGAAGCGATCGTCGCTCGAGAGGGCCGGCCACGCGGCGTCCACCGCCGCTGGATCGACCCCGCCATGGAATGCCTCAAGGGCGCGGCGCTGGGCACGCAGCTCAGATCCCGCGTCCGCCACCGGCGGCGACACGGCCGCGGTGGACTCCTTCCCGGTGTACCGAACGCGGTAGAGCGCGGACTGGGAGCCCCGGCCGCCCACTGCGAAGTACAGCGCGCCGTCCGCGCCCACGATCGCGTCAGTCACACCGAGGGGCTTGGACCAAACGAAGTCCTCTTTCGTGGCCTTGAAGGTCGCGCCGTCGGGCTCGAGGTGGACCGCGTAGATCGTCCCGAAGGTCCAGTCGAGCAGAAACAGCGCCGACTGGTACTTGGCCGGGAACTTCGCCCCGGCGCCAAACACGATGCCCGTGGGCGACCCTGGCCCGATGTCGAGGACCGGGGGCAGGGAGTCTTCGTAGTAGGCGGGCCACTTGCCGGTGCCGCTGCGCCAGCCGAACTCGGAGCCGCTCGTCACGTGACACACCCGCGTTGGGCGGTACCAAGGCGAACCGATGTCCCATTCCATGTCCGCGTCGTAGGTGAACATCTCTCCCTCCGCGTTCATCGCAATGTCGTACTGATTGCGGTAGCCGCTGCTCACGATCTGAATGTTGGTGCCGTCCGGATCACAGCGTGCGATCCATCCTCCGGGGGCAAGCTTGCCCCGGGCGTGGCCGCGTGCATCCCACTGGCGCGGAAGGAGCAGATCCTCGCCCCAGTTGGAGGGCGCCTGGGAACCATCGAACTCCGGCGGATTTGTGTGGTTGCCTGCGATGAAGTAGAGCCCTTTCCCGTCCCTCGTCGGAAGGATCGCGTGGGGCCCGTGCTCACCGCCGTAACCCAGAGGAATCAGGTTCTTGGCCTCGTCGAGCTGATCGTCGCCGTCGGTATCGCGGATGCGCCAGAGGCCCTGGCCGTTGACGTTCACGTAGAGCGAGTCGAAGGCCCAGTACATGCCCTGGGCCCCGCTCACGTCGACGGCTACGGGCTCGACCACGGTCACCGCGTCCGGGTCTCCGATCGCCGCAGGCGTCACGCGGAAGAGGCCCTTGCCCCCTTGGTCGCTGACGTAGATGCGCCCCTTCGGATCGTTGGCGAGCGCGACCCACGATCCCTGCAGGTCGTTCGGAACCGTGTAGAGCAAGTCCGCGACGAAGCCGTCGCGCAGGTTGAGCGCCGTTGCCGGACGAACGGCCTGTGGCTCCCCCGCTGACCCGGGGTGCATTTCAATGCCCCCTTCGATGAAGTCCGCCGGGGTCAGTCGTGAGCCCCATGGCAAGGACGTATCACCGACGGCGCCGATGACCGTGGCCTTGCCCCAGACGCCGCGGAGCGCGCGCTGGGGAATCGCTGCCTGCCACGAGGCGTCGGTCACAATCACCCGGTTCTCACCGAGCTGAACCCTGACCGCAAGGCCCGCCGGGCCCCCTTCGTTCCGAGCCCGTACTTCGATCGTGTTCGTGCCCTGGGTGAGGGCCGCCGCGATGTCCCGGGACGCGACGCGCTCCCACGCACCGTGCACGCCGACGCGCTCGCCGTTCACGGTCACGATCATGTGGTTGTCGCAAGAGGCCGAAATGCGAACAGCGGACGGAACGTCCTCGAGCTCGAACGTCTTGCGGAAGATGACCTGTTGGTCGCCGCCTGGCTCCCCGAGCCAGATCCAGTTCGGCGTGCCTTCCGACTCTGTCAACCCCGGGCCAGCATCGCCCGACAGGGACGCACCTGCGTGACCCCCGTGGGCAGAGAGAAGCGGCACAAGAGCGATACCGGCCAAGCAGGCCACATGCAGTGTTTTCGAATTCCTCATCGGTTCGGGACCACGCTACCACACTTGGGGTAGCGCGCCGGGGCCAATGACTCCATGCCGCACGCTTACGGAACTTGCCAACGACACTCCTACCTGACCGACTCTCCCCCAAGCAGCCGTGCGCTCACTCCTGGTGTCCCTGCGCGCCTCTTGCGCCCAGGTTGCGACGCAGACCGAACCACTTGCACCTGAGCCCGTCACTCAGCCAGAACCAAGCCGGCTGCAGATCCCATCGTGTTGGGCCGGTCCAACATGCTCGGGTCCAGCCCCAGCGCAACCGCAGCCCGGGGTGGGACATCCCGCCACCGGGCTGCCACTGGGCTGCCACTGGATCAACGCTGGACAGGTGGAGCGACTCGGGCCCCCACGGCCAGGCCGAACGCTAACGGAGCCCCTTCACGTCCAGCGCAAAGGCGCTGAGTCCATGGGTCACCGCCACGAGCGTCCCCGAGTCCGCATCAAGGGCGAGGTCCATGACCGGCGCCGTCGGGAAGCCCCGGGATAGTGAGGCCCAGGTCGCGCCGCCGTCCCGCGAGCCGTAGACCCCGAAGTCCGTGCCGGCGAACACCCACCCGGTCCCGCGCGGGTCCTCCAGAACGACGTTCACCGGCGCGTGGGGTAGCCCCTCCGCCATCACAATCCACGTGGCGCCGAAGTCCTCCGATCGGAACAGGTACGGCCGGTGATCCCCTGCACCCGCTCGGGATAAGCAGACGTAGACGCGGGCGGCTTCCGCGCTGGAGGCGGCGACTCGCTGGACCGAAGCGCGCGGCAGGCCCTCGCTAACGTTGGTCCATGTCTTGCCGCCGTCTGCGGTCAGCGACACGCGCCGCCCCGCCCCGGCGATGAGGCGCTTGGCATCCACCGGCGATTCCACGAGGGTCGTAATCGCACCGCCGCCCCCCGTGAGGTCGTCGCTGATGCGCTCCCAAGCGTCGCCGCGATTGGTCGATCGCATCGCAAACTGCGTCCCGCAATAGAGGACTCCCTCGCCGTGTACCGACGGGAAGAGCGGGGTGTTCCACGCAAACCGGTACTTCGGCCCGTCCTTGCCCGCCCGCGGCGTGATCCTCCGGCCGGAGTCTCTTCCCCAACGCAGTGGCGCTCCCGGACGCTTGCGGCGCATGTCGCCGTTCTGGTGCTCGTAGTACACCGTGCCATCGCCACTCGGGTCCGGGAAGGTTGCGAACCCATCACCGCCGTCCCAGGGGTCCAGGTACACGTAGCTCCAATCATCGGGCTTCTCATCCACGAGCAGCGCCGACGAGGCACCGGTGAGCGAGGCGTTGTCCTGGGTCCCCCCCCAGATTCGGAAGGGCTTCGCCCGATCGAGGTAGACCGTGTAGAACTCGGCGATAGGAAGGTTGTTGAGGTGCAGCCAGCTTTTCGCCCGGTCGCGGGACTCATAGAGCCCCCCATCCGTTCCGAGCAAGATGCGGTCAGGATTCCCTGGGTCGATCCAAAGGTCGTGCATGTCGAGATGCATGCCTTTGCCCGGATGATCCAGGAGGCGGAAGACCTTCTCGCCGCCGCGTTCGAAGGTGGCGCCACCGTCGCGCGACACCATCAGCCTGAAGCCGCAAACGTAGACCTGGTCCGCGTCGTCCGGCGAGACCATCACCTGTCTCTTATACACATCTCCGAGCCCACGAGACTAGGCATGATCTC
>CAJXRJ010000550.1 GCA_913058555.1 uncultured bacterium | reverse complement strand
GGCCGGGTCAGATCCTGCAGTCCGGCCCGTCGTAGCGGCCGATGGGCCCCGTCAGGCAAAGCAGCCCCTGGGTTCCGACGGGAACCTGCGGACCGAACGTCTGGGACCCGACGGCGATTCCGAACACGTTCGGTTGGATACCAGCGGCCACGAGCGTGATCCGGTTATCGGCCAGAACCTCCGTGCCGACGGCGGTCAGCGTTGCGCGGAAAGATGGCGGCCCCGTGCAGAACGAGGAGCCGACGTTGACGATGCCGAAATTCTCGTAGGCATTCGCGGTGCCAAACCCGGAGGTGAGCAGCTCCTTGTCGCCGTCCCCGTCGAGGTCGCCGAACTGAGGGGCTGAGCTGGTGAAGATGGCCGCTCCACTGATGGGGAATCCATCGCGCATGACACCTCCCGCCAATTGCTCTGCAATCTTCGGGAGGTTGAAGGCGAAAGCGGACGCCGGGTAGAGGATGTCCGTATCCCCATCCGCGTCGAAGTCGATGGGGAGCACCGCAGCGGTGTTGACGGAGACGGGCTCGTCGAGGAGCTGCACCGGAAGATCAAAGGTCCCTCCGCCCATGGCCCTGCGCAGGACAATGCCGTCTTGTGTATCCCACACAAAGAGATCCGTCAGGCCGTCCGAATCGAAGTCGCCCACGGATACGCGGCGGGACCGAGCGAGCCCGGGGGCCATCATCGCAGCACCGAACGCACCATTGCCGAGGCCCGGGTAGATCTCGAGGCGGTAGCGTTGTGCCAGCCCAATGAACCGGGTGATCACCAGGTCGCGGATGCTGTCGCCGTTGAACTCGCCGACGCGCACGTCGACGGCGCGGATGGCGCTATCCATAGCAAGGCTTGGGGTGAACGAGGCCGCGCCGCCATTGTTCGTGTAGAGCTGCGCCTCCTGGTCGCCAAACCCGCCCGTGAACCTTGAGATGAGAACGTCGGCGTCCCCGTCTCCGTCCATGTCCTCCACGTGAAAGTTGAGAACGATTCCGGCGCCAATCGCCGTCAAGGACGAGGCCCTCGAGAAGGAGAGGTTGCCGTCGTTGAGCCAGAATTCGGACAGGGCGGCACTCGTCGGTGACTCGACCACAATGTCTGCGTCCAAGTCCCCGTCCACGTCCAATACGTGGAGGTTGCCGGCGCCCATGGAGGTCGTGAAGAGCACTTCGGGGGGCGCGGTCACGGCCGGGGCGAGGTTCTCAATCCAGCCGACCGTGCCGTCGCCGCCCGTGGAGAGTGCCACGTCTTCGTCACCATCTCCGTCGAGGTCGCCGGGTGCCACCCTGAACACGGTGAAGAACGGCGACGGCGACAGGAAGTCCCTCGTATCGAAGAACCCGCTTGCGGCCGATAGGTTGTTCAACTGCCACACAAGGGGGACGTCTGTCGTCCCGCCCCCGGAGATCATGTCCGCGCGTCCGTTGCCATCGATGTCCGCCAGGGCACCCTCCGGATCGATGTTCGCTGTCGTGGCCACGCCAGGGCCGAAGGTCCCGGGGGAGCTCTGGAGGTAGGCCTTTGTTTCGGACATGAAGAACGGCGGCGGCCCGAAGAGCTGCACGTTGACCACGTCCAGGTCGCCGTCTCCTTCGACATCCAGGATCCTCGTCGCTGAGACGAAGCTGTTCCCTCCGATGATCACCGGGGACGCGAACGAGCCGCCACCGAGGCCATCGAAGTAGCGCATGGCCATGCCGGTGAGTTGGAGGCAGTCCGTGTCCCCGTCGCCATCGATGTCGAGCAACCTTGACGGATACTGGATCGTGGTTCCGCCCGCCGCCTGGATCGGGACGCCAGGGGCGAAGGCGCCGCCCCCAAGGCCCCTGGTGTAGAGGAGGCCGGCTTGGGGCCCGGAATCCGTGGCCAGGTCCAAGATCCCGTCGCCATCCACGTCGGCGATCGTGAAGTCTGCTGAGTTGCTGTCCGCGAGGAAGAATGGCGTGGACGTGTAGCCCGCGCCTTGCGCTGCGAGGTAGACAAGCTCGTAGGCGCCACCGATGAGCCGGTTGATCACGAGGTCCGCGGCGCCGTCTCCGTTCAGGTCAGCCACTTCAAGGGACTGGAAGAGGACCGTGTTCTCTTGGATCGTCTCTTCGGTGAAGCTCCCGGTGCCGTCGTTGCTCAGTCGTACGAGGCGTTGGGGGCCGTCCGCTCCTTCGCCGAGGAGGGCCGCGACGTCGAGATCTCCATCGCCATCGAGGTCCGCGGTGGCAAAGTCGATCACGATGTTCTCGAAACCCGTGACCCGCAACGGATCGGCGAAGGCGCCTTGACCATCACCGCGGAGCAAACTGAGACCAGCGGTCTCTGCGGACGAAACAAGGACGTCGATCGAGCCGTCCCCGTTGAAGTCGCCAGGCGTGGGCTGGCGCGTCTTGGTGAGTTGGAAGGTCAGCGGGGTGCGTTCCCCCAAGGGAAACTGCTGGGCCGCTCCATGGGCCATGAGGCCTGCGTACAGGGCGGGGAACGCGAGCAAGTAGGTGCGAGTCATGGGTCTTTGGGGCTGGGGCGATCCTCCCATGGGGCGACTCCCATCGAGCCAGGGGGCTCGGAGGGCCGATGGGGGACCGTGGTTTTTACGGCAGGGAGCGCCTCGGGCCTCGCACGAGTAGACGCGAATCCGATGGGCGCGAACAGGGGAGGCGCAGCGGCGGGTCGCGATGCCTGACGCTTATTCGGTTGCGTCCGATCCCGCCGATCCCGCCCGGGCTCGGACGAACTGCCGGTCGGACGGCGGGGCTCCCTGTCGGGTTCGGGCTTCCTCGCCGTTCTGGCTCCCGGGGCCAGCATTGGCCCACGGGCGTCAGGCCCGAATGCTCGGGTACGGACCCCCTAGGCACGCTGCTCGCCCGCTTCGAGCCGACCACGGGGCGGAGTGATCCAGCGCCCACGGCCGCCATCGAAGCAGCGCCCACCGTGAGACGTTACCGCAGCTAAACGGTGACGCCGGTGGTGAAGCGGCTCGATTGGCCCGGCGGCGGGTCAACAGACACTCGATGCCTGGGCTGGACCGACCACGACTCACCAACCTGGCCGGGCCCGTCGTAGCGGTCGATGGCCCCCGTCAGGCAGATCGTGCTCTGGGTTCCCGCGACAGGCACCGGAGGCCCAAACGTCCGCGAGCCGACGGCGATGCCGGAGACGTCTGCCTCGGCTACTCAGCGTCGATCGTGTGCCAGTTGCCAACCTCGACCTGGGACTTCGAGACTCGGCCATTGGGCCATTGGACTTGCACGGTGGCCTCCCCGGTCACGTCGCCGACGCCAAAGTGCAGCTCCGGAGCGCCGCCGGTGAGGTATCCATGCCCCGCACGGACCGTGCCGATACGCACCGCCCCGTCGCTGGTCGTGACCTGGACCCGGGCGCCGATGGCGAAGCGGTTCTTGGAGCCCGCGTCGTTCAATCGAACGCCAAGCCAGTTGCCTTTGCGCTTCGCACGGTTCTGCAGGAGCACGAGCGGGCCGTTGTTCGAAGTGACCACCAGATCGATATCGCCGTCCCTATCGTAGTCGGCGCCGATGGCGCCCCGGGATGCGCGGTTCACCAACATGGCCGCGGGGGCGAGGTCGTTCGCTGGCGTGAAGCGTCCTCGCCCGTCGCCCAGGAAGAGAAGGTCAGTCTGCCCGACGCAAATGCCGGTGCTCTCGTAGTCCGGGCTTGTGTAGCCGTTGGCGACGTAGAGGTCGAGGTTGCCGTCGAGGTCGAGGTCGAATAGTTCCGCGCCCCAGGAGGTTTTGCCGACGCCCGAGGGGCCGAGGCCGGATTTCACGGTGGAGTCGTGGAACGCCGCGCGACGGCGCTTGCGCCCTTGGTGGGATACGAGGGCGTTCAGGTAGAGCGCATTCGCCTCGAGCTGCCAGTTCGTAAGGAACACATCGTCGTCGCCGTCTTGGTCGACGTCGCCGATTGCGAGGCCCATGCCGCCGCGGGGGTCGTCAAGGCCAGTCGCGAAGGACACGTCTTTGAAGGTCCCGTCTCCCTCGTTTCGAAAGAGCACGTTGGGCGAGACGTCGTTGGCGATGTAGAGGTCGTCGTCGCCGTCCCCGTCGAAGTCCCAGAAGGTCGCCTGCATGCCGCGCCCGACAGCATCGAGGAGCCCGAGTGCTTCGGTCTTGTCCTCAAAGGTTAGCTTGCCGGTCTCGGCAAGCCGGTTCTGTAGGTACACGTTGCGCGCGCCGGGGAAAGCGAACGGCAGCATCTCGACGGGGTCCTCGCGCTGGTAGCGGTCGAAGTGGTCCGAGGGCGGCATCTTCTCTGGGTCGTAGTCGAGGTAACTCGTGATGTAGAGATCGAGGTCTCCGTCCTTGTCGGGGTCGCCCGCGATGACGCTGGCGCTCCAAAGGTCGAGTTTCGGAAGGAGCTCCGTCGCGTTGTCGAAGGTCGCGTCGCCCTTCCCCAGGAATAGGCGGTCTTGGCCGTAGTTTGCGACGTAGAGATCGAGGTGCGCGTCGCCGTTGAGATCCACAAAAAGTGCTCCCATGCCGGCGCCACCGGTGGCGAGCCCAGCGGAGGCCGTCGCATCCTGGAAGGTGCCGTCGGCTGCGCCTAGCCAAAGGCGATCACGAAGGGAGGCGCTGCCATCGCGCCCGCCGCCCTGGGGCACAAAAAGATCCAGGTAGCCGTCTTCGTTTACGTCGCCCCAGGCTGCGCCGGGGCCCATGGTGGGGCGGATGTCGAGCTGTTCAGCGGGGCCTTCAAGGTGTACGTACTCGGGGAACGCTTCGACGGGGACGAGGAGGCCGCCCCCCCCCGCGGCCTTCCGCGTTGGAAGGGGAGCGGCCACGGCGTGGGACTCCAGGACGAGGGTGATGCTGTGGCCTTCGGCGGACTCGAACAGTGCGTCGGGCATCTTGCAGGTGTAGCGCTTCTTGTCAGGGGCAGCGGTGAGCTGGAGCGCGACTTGGTCGATGGGCTCGCAGACCTTGCCGTACCAAGTCGCGTCCGTGGACTCTGGCGCCGCGACCGAAGCGAGCGCCGTGATGCCGTTGAAGTCGGTCCCCAGGATCGCGAAGGAGCCTTGCTTTGCACCAAGGGTGGGGATGGGGAAAGAGAGCACGGCGTCGCCTGCACCGGGGTGCCTCAGCATCAGCTGTGAGCCTGCGGGGGGGCACAGGCCATCGAGGCGTGCCAGGTGCCCGAGGTAGTCGTCGGCCGCCTTTCCCGATTCGCTGATCGACTTCGGCATGCGGAGATCGCCGAAGATTCTCGGTCCTGCGGCCGTGTCCACCGCCACTTGGTCCCTGCC
>CAJXRJ010000549.1 GCA_913058555.1 uncultured bacterium | reverse complement strand
TATCGTCGGCAGCGTCAGATGTGTATAAGAGACAGGTCTGTGCCATGAGGGTTGGGACGGCATGGGAGAAAGTGCTCGGTGGCTGGGCGCAGCCATTCATAAATCCTGGTGTTTCCGCAACGCCCCCGCTCCTGAATGGATCGCGCACGCCGGGGCACATTCTTCGACTCGGTGATGGGCTCCGGTCAGGTCCGGAGCGCGTCCGGGTGGCTGGCGTCGGACGAACCCCGTGCGGGCGTTGCTCTGCGATGTGTGATCTCGGGAACGGGGCCCACTCTTCGGTTCAGCGCAGCTCGGCCTCGGCCTCGGAGATCAGCGCGTGGAGGAGCGGGTCGTCCAGGGCGGCGGCTTCTGCCTGCGCGCGCTCCAGTGCTGCGCGTGCTTCCAGGCGCTGCCCCGTTCCGGCGAGCGCCAGGGCGAGGACAGCAACGTCGGTGGTCGAGGGGGATAGTCCGTGTTCGACTCGCAGCTCGATGGCTCTGCGGGCTCGAGACACAGCGGCTCCACGGTTGCCCAGGCGGAGCTCCGCCAAAGCACAGGTCCCATGCAGATCGGCTGAGAGACCTCTGTTGGTGGATGGCAGGCCATAGACCTTGAGCTGCTCGATGCCCTCCCGAGCAGCTTGGAGGGCCCGGGTGTAGTCCAGTGGGCCGAGTCCCGTCGCTCGTACGACCGCCCAGGCAAGTTGATGCAGCGAGTCAGCGTCGGTCCCGCCGCGCAGGAGTTCCTCGAGGTAGTCCGAGGCGACCCTGGCGCCCGCTTGGAGAGACTCTTCAAGCTCGCCACGATGCCGCCCAAGCACGACGTAGGCATTCAGGAGGTTGCGGCAGCCGTAGACCGAAAAGATGTTCAGGCGAAGATGCAGGTCGAGCAAGCTCTGATACGCCTCCTCCACGACCTGGAAGCCCTCCTCCGGCTGACCGGCATCCATCAATCGACGACCGTAGAGCACCCGGCTGAATACGAAATCGTCCCGCACCCCGGCACGCATCGCGGCGAGACTGCGCTCCGCGTTGCCATCGTTGTACCAAAACAGATGAGCCAGCTCGGTGTTGATCTCCTTCCGAACATCCGACAGATCCTCGGACCACTCGATCCGGGCCAAGAACTCGTACATCTCGCGAAGGTGCAACCGGCTCGTCTCATCGGAACCTGATTTCTCCGTGTGGCACGGGCTCAGGGAGAGCATCCAGCGGGCAACGCAGATCACCTCTTCCCCACTCAGAGACTCGCACGCCTGGATGATCTCCGAGACACGCTCCACCACGGATTGGCCGTAGACATCGGAGTACGGCTCCTCCGTCCACAGGCGGTACAGCTCGCGCAGCCGGTCCACGGTTGGATGTCCGGCCAGCATGGTCTCGATCACCTCGAGAGTGACTCCACCGAAGTCCGGGTGCTGTGCGCAGGAAGAGACCAGCTGAACGCGCAGGTCCTCGGCGTCCGGGGCGTTCGCGGCTTTGGCCACCTCTACCAGGTTGGCCAGAATCGAGCGAACCCTGTAGTGCCCCGAACCGAGGATCCCCTCGAGCTCTTCGAAGCTTTGCCTGAGGGACGGGAGGTAAGCCTCGGGGTTGGGGTCGAGGGAGGCCCCCGCAATGGCCTCCCAGGCATCCAGGGAATCGAGGAGCCAGTGATCCGAGGGGAGCACGGATCCGTAGACGTCCGCATGGCCGCGGGCCAGCTCGCCGAGCTTTTCGAGGTTCCCGGCCCGGTAGAGACTGGTCAAACGCTCCATCTGAAGCAGAGCCAAAAGGATGTGGGTAGGCTCGAACCCAGCCCGGCCGCGGTACGTCCCGGCGGCCAGCTCGAACCAGGCATCGGAATCCGCCCAGACTCCCAGCGCCTGGCCGACGCCGTATCCCACGAAGACCGCCAGGTCTCCGAGAGCTGCCCAGCGCGGAGCTCCTGCCCCCTGCTGGATTAGGCTCGACTCCAGTTCGGCAAACTGCTCGAGGGCCAGGGTCTGGGTCAGCGGGAAGCGCCACCGGTGGGACCAGCTCACGAGTTCGCGGGCCATCCGTTCGAGCTCGGGATCCCCGGCAGCGATGCTCTCCATGACAGCCCTCAGCAGAGTTCCGGGACGGATCCGCTGGGTACTCGTGATGCCGAGGTGCTGGTACATGAACACCCTGGGCATGAGAAGGCTCCGAGCGCGCAGCGGGTCTACGTCCGGAAGCCGGTCGAGCTCGGTGGCGGCAATGTCCATCTGCTGCACCGCCGCCTGGATCTCTCCGATGCGCCAGTACGCGGCCCCCAAGAACTTGTGAAGCTCGACTCGTTGGAGAGGCTGATCGGGGAAGGCGCGTTCCACCTGGGCGGCGGCCAGATCCAGGGCCTCCTTGTCCGAGATCAGCTGGTCATCGGACAGGAATGGGTCGCGCCCCTTCAGCACCTCTACCAGGCTCGCCAGGCCGTCCCGTGCGGCGTCGGCCGCGTTGCGCTGATCCCGTTCCCGCAGCGCAAACGAGAACGCGAAGGTCGCCCCGGCGAGGAGACTAACGACGATTGCGCTGACCGCGGCCACGACGACGCGATTGCGGCGCACGTACTTGCGCAGCCTGTAGGCGACGCTTGGCGGGCTGGCCAGGACCGGCTCGTGGTTCAGGTGACGCGCGAGGTCATCCGCAAGCGCATCCGGCGTGTCGTAACGGCGATCTCGCTGCTTCTCGAGCGCCTTCATCACGATCCAGTCCAGGTCCCCGGCGAGCAGGCGCGAGAGTTCGGATGGGTCGGCGCAGCAGCGGCACGCAACGACCTCGGCACCGCTGGCCTCCGAGCTGGCCCGCGTAGACGGAGAGGGCGGATCCAACTCGCGCACCATGCGCAGCATCTCCTCGTAGCCTTGCCCCAGGAGCTCGCGCACCGAGAAGGGCGGACTCCCCGTCAGCAGTTCGTACAGCAACACCCCGAGGCTGTAGATGTCCGCCCTCGTGTCCACGTCCAGTCCCGACAGCGTCGTCTGTTCCGGCGCCATGTAATCGGGCGTGCCAACCATCTGCCCGAAACTCGTAAAGAGCGTCTTTTGCGTCAGGCTCGCGGAGGTCGCCTTGGCGATGCCGAAGTCGATCACCTTCGGCGACGGCCGCCCGTCGATCTCGGTCACCAGCACATTGCTGGGTTTGATGTCCCGATGGATGACTCCCTTTTGATGCGCGTGCTGGACGGCGTGGCACACCACCTGGAATAGATCGATCCGCTGGCGGGTGTCAGCGCGCGCCTGGTCGCAGTACTCGGTGATCGGGATCCCTCGCACCAGCTCCATCACGAAGTAGGGTCGCCCGTGGACCGTCGTGCCCCCGTCGAACACCCGGGCGATGTTCGGGTGGTCCATGATGGCCAGCGCCTGGCGCTCCGCCTCGAAGCGCCGCACCACCTGTTCGCTGTCCATCCCGGCCTTGATGACCTTGAGCGCCACCTTGCGTTCCACGGGCTCGTGCTGCTGCGCCATCCAGACGACGCCGAAGCCGCCCTCACCGATGCGCTCCAGGAGTTTGTAGCCGCCCACGAGCTCCCCGGGTTCGAGACGAAGACTCCCGCTCAATTGGACAGGCGGTAGTAGCGCACTCTCGCCATGCTCCAGCTCCTTGAGCTGCTCCTCGACCCACGCGCGTACCTCGCCCTGCACGTCCGTGCGTCCATCCAGGAAGCTCTGCCACTGCGCAGGCGGCAAGGCGCTGACCTCCAGGAACAGCGCCTTCACGGCGAGCAGCTGATCGGGGGTCACGAATCCTCCGACCCGGCTCGGGTGGGACTGCGCAGCCAGCCCTCGACGAACCGGATCAGCTCTCCCGAACTCGCCGGGTCAAGGGGGGAAAGGATCTTCGAGACGAACTCAGGGGGAGCGTACATATGACTCTCGGAGGCTACTGGATTCAGGTGCGTATGGGGGCACAGGGCTGGACGGCCCTGCATGGGGCGGGGTGCTTATCTGGCGGCTCGACGCCTGGCCTCGACACCGCCTTTCGGGTGGAGCGTCCTATCGGGGTCGGAGGCGCGGCTCCCTGCAGGGGGGGTGCATCCGTAGGGGGAACTGTGGGAGGGATTGGACAGTGCTCGATAACCGTTCGGGGCCCTTCACCAATCTCGGGATTCCTCTCCCGGCCATCCGTAGGAAGATCCACCCGAGGAATCGCGGGGAACTTGAAGGTCTCGAAGTTCAGTTCGAGCACCTCTTCCTGCCGCCGAGGTCCTCACGGCGCCACATGCGGATGCTCCGCCCCCCGACGAGCCTGAATTTTCCACCTCGAGCCCACGAAGCCTTCATGCAAAACTGCGACCACTGCGATTCGCCCGGGCCCTGCTGGCCCGTCCTCCCCCTGACCATGCTGGCCCTTGCGAGCCCCGCGAACGCCTGGCAGCAGAGCCTCTACGAAGACCTGGGATCGATCCTGACCCCAGTGGACGGCAGCGGTCCTGGCCTGGAAGTGGCGGACCTCAACGGGGATGGAGTTGTCGACATCCTCAAGGGTGGGGGAGGGGCGTTCACCGACATGAACGACACCCTCGTGGTCTTGTTCGGCCGAGGAGACGGACGCTTCGAGCAGTCGCCCCACCCCATGCCGGCCCAGCAAGAAATGGTGATGGACTTCGCCCTGGGGGACGTGGATGGGGACGGGGACCTGGACGTCTTCATCGGGCTGGGGAAGTTCGGCCACCCAACGCAGGATCGACTCTGGCTGAACGATGGCAACGGACAGTTCTCGGACGCATCGGTCCTGCTCCCTCCCGCGCTCAACTACACGGCCAGCGTGCTGCTGGAGGACCTCGACGGGGACGGGGACCTGGACGCCGTGGGCGGAAACAGCTGGGACATGGGTCCGAGCACCTACCTGCTCTTGAACGATGGATTCGGTAGTTTCAGCGATGCGTCGGACCAGCTGCCGTCGTCGTTGGGAGCCGGCGTCTACTCACTGGCGGCGGTGGACCTCGACGGAGACGGCGACGAGGACTTGGTGCTGGGTAGTGGGAATAGCAACCCCCCATGCGGCACGGGCTGCTGCGATTTCGTACCCGCCCTGTCACGTATATGGATCAACGATGGACAGGCCAATTTTGCGGAAAGCGTGGGCAGACTTCCCCATGCCGGCCACGTCACTCAGGACATTGCCGTGGGGGACGTGGACGGCGACGGGGATCCGGACCTAATACTCGGAAACCGGGGCTATGGCGACTTCGGCCATCACGGCGAGGACCAGCTCCTGATCTGTCTCTTATACACATCTCCGAGCCCACGAGACTAGGCATGATCTC
>CAJXRJ010000548.1 GCA_913058555.1 uncultured bacterium | reverse complement strand
CACTGCATATCGTCGGCAGCGTCAGATGTGTATAAGAGACAGTCTGCACGTTGCGCCGCTTGCGGCGGGCCTCGCCGAAGGCGCGGAAGAAGGCGACCTTGCCCTTGAACCACGCCCCGAGGTTGCCCTCCTTCATCGCGAACAGAAACCACGCCGCCTCGTACACCAGGATGCCGGGGAGGCACACGATGAGCGTCCAGAGCCGGAAGCACTTGACCATGTACAGCCAACGGTTCCGCGAATGGAAAAACACGCGCCGGGACGGGTAGTCCGTCTCTTCCCGGAAGCTGATCCCTGCGGTGCCCTCGTCATGGTGGGCCAGGGCGTCGTTCACCTTCAGGATCTTGTGACCCGCGAGGCGCAAACGATGGGACAAGTCGAGGTCCTCGAACAGGATGAAGAACGCCTCGTCGAAGCCACCCGCGTCAATGGCCTCCTTCTTATCGAGGAGTAGGCATAGCGAAATGCCCACATCGATTTCCTCCACAGGGGGAACATCCGCCCGGGACTCGATGGCCCCGAAGTTGTGCAGACTGATGAGGCCCACGTAGTGGATGTTGCCGCCGTCGTAGTGAATGCGCTCAGGGTCGCCCTTGTAGACGCTGCGGGGCTGCGCCATCACGGCGTCCGGCCGGTTCTCCAGCTCGTCGCGCAGGCGCTCCAGCACGTTCGGCTCGAGGACCACGTCGTTGTCGACGAGCAGCACGAAGCGGTACTTGGCCGCCCGCATGCCGACGTTGCGGGCGATGCATGCCCCTACGTTGTCCTTCATCCGCACGAGCTCGACGCCCCGGAACTTGGAGTTCAGAACGCTCAGGGACCCGTCTGTGCTCGCGTTCTCCACGACCACGATCTCACCCACCGGCACCGTCTGCGCCTTGATGGAATCGAGGCAAGCCTCGAGGTAGGCCTCGCCGTTGTAGTTGATCACGACGGCGCTCACGGGGCCGAGATCGCGCTTAGCCCCGCGGGCCTTCGCGGACGCGGCGCAACGCCCCTCAAGGGCCTCCTGTGCGGTCTCTGCGGGGGGAACGCTCACTTGAGGGGTAGCTCGAAGTCAGGGGCCTTGACGGGTTGGCGGCGCTTCAGGCAGTAGGGAATGTTGTAGATGATGCTGGCGGTGGCCTTCGTGAGGATCCACCACGAGCCCTTCGTCTGGCGCACGGCCTTGCCAATGCCGATCGTACCGACGGCGTCCGTGACCTCGCCGGCCTCCTCTTTCTTGCCCCCGCGGAAGAGGACCTTGGTCACCACCAGGAACGGCATTTTCACGAGCTCCGTCAGCGGCGCGTACTTGAGCATCCCCAGCCACGCGTTGCGGGCGTGGAAGTAGAGGCTGCGCTTGCCCATCTGCACACCGAAAGGCGTCCGGTGGAATGTCTCTGCGCCAGGGAACTGAAGCACCCGGTAGCCCAGATTCAGGAGCCGGCACGTGAGATCGCGCTCGTTGCCGTAGAGGAAGAGACGCTCGTCGTACCCACCGGCCTTGTCGATGGCCTCCTTACGGGCGAGGCTGGCGCACCCCCGGAAGGTGCTCATATAGCGCTCGCGATTGACGCTCTCGGAATCGCGGTAGCTGTCTGGCATGCCGGGCTCCACAACCTTGGTCGACACGACGGCCGTGGTCTCGGGTTCCTGCCCCATGCGTTCGAGGGAGCGCTCCAGCCACCAGGGCGTCAGCACCACGTCATCATCGAGGATGGCGATGTACTCCGTGAGGGCCGTCGAGAAGCCCACGTTGAAGGTCTCGCAAGCGCCGTAGTCGCTGTTCGGCATCACCACGAGGCGCACGTCCGGGAAGTCCCGGCGGATCATCTCCGGCGTGCCGTCGCTGGAGTGGTTGTCCACCACAACAATGTCGTCGAAGGGCCTCGTCTGGGCCCGAATGCCGAGAAGGTTCGCGCACACGTCGCCCTTCTTGTTCCAAGCTGAAATCACTGCGGTGGCCGTTCGCGAGTCCGCGGAGTGCCGCGCGCGACACGCTTCACGGAGCTCATTGAAGACCTCGAGGGAAGGGCGCAGCGCCGCGTCCCCCACCTGCACATCGACCTCCATCACGCTGGCGGCTGAGGCGGCGGCCATGATCGCGGCGCGCTCGTCGGGATCTTCCGCCCCGTCCAGGGCGGGGATCACAAGCCGACGGATAGCCGCGGCCCCGATGGCCTCGCCGATGCCTTCGATCAGCCCGTGGCTGCGCCCGAGGGCGCCTGGCTCAAACCCCTTGCCACCGTCCGCTTCGGGCCCCAACAGCACGTACTGAGGAGCGTCGGCGTGCGCACCGGCAGGAATCGGGTCCGAAGCACGGAGCCGCAGGACGAGCGTGGATCCAGCCTCGGCCTCGGCCTGGGGGCGGGACGCTGTGGTTTCGTGTTCTGGGGTCACGGGGAGGTATTCAGCAGCAGGAAGAGCGGCAGGCCGAGAAGAATACCCCCATCACGTGCCTCGAGTCAGAAGTTCGCGGCCCGCGAGCTCCCCAAGGCACTCGAACCAGCGATCCGCCGGGCGATCGCTCTTCGGGACATGGCGCGACCCTTGGCCTCGCATGCCAGCCAGGGCCTCCGCCCACTCCCCTCGATTGGCACCGGGGGATATGCGCGTAAGGCCCTGGGGCGGGTGACCGTCAATGGCCGCCTGCGCCCTCGCCGCCACAACGTTAATGCCACGGGCGATGAGCCCATGGGTCAATGCGGGATAGCCGGGGCCCATCAACGGCCCAAGCGCCACGGCGGTGCAAGCCATGACCTGAACCCGAAGATCCCCCACGGAGTCGATCGCACGGACGTCCGGTGGAAGGGCCCCCTCGGCGAAACCGATGCCGATGACCCCTCCGTCGTGGGTGCTCCCGAGCTCAGCGGGGAGATGAACGGGGCTCGGAAGGAGACGCGCCTTGGCGGGGGCTACGCTCAGCTCGCTCGCCACGCGCACAAGCTCGCCGCGCCCGCGAAAGAGTGCGAGATCGGCCCGCGCAATCGCCGTCTCCAGCGCCGCCCCCAGGGGCGCGTTCTCACCTGAGGACGCGCCGATACAGAAGGAACGGTGGAGCCGAACCGCCACAGGAACCCCCTGGGAGCGAAGCCGCTCGACCATGGGCACGACCGAAGCACTCGGCCGGTCGGAGATTTCCACAAGGGCGACGTCCGCCTCACGGACCCCTAGCGCCCCACCGTAGCCCCTTTCGCTCGACAGCTCAGGCACGGAACGGACGACGAGGTCCGACATCCAATGGACGCCGTAGCCAGGCTCAGTGGCCCGGCGCTCATCAACATGCAAGATACGCACCCCCCGACTGTCGACCCGGTGCACGACCCGGGACGAGGCCAACCCCGCCCCTCGGGCTTCATTCCGCGGATCGCAGGCTCAAGGCATCAAATCGAGGCGCGGGCTGGCTTCAATCGAGACGGAACGGCGAGTCTTCCTTCTCAGACAGCTCAAACTCCGTGGTGCCGAGCAGCCCGGTCAGCTTCAAGAAGACCCGCTCCGCGACGGTGGGATCGTCGTCGGCAGGAACCCACTTTGCGAACCGGAGGTCGAGCGGCCGGAGCGACTCGTTGTTCTCCACCTCGACCCGGATCGTGACGGTGTAAGGCTCGAGCTTGGGGTCGAGCTGTGCGGGGACCTTCATGTCGCTCGGCAGACCGTCCCGATCGCCGTCGAAGCGGTCGTAGGCCACGATCACGCGCGACCGGTTGCCCTTCCTGGACCTGGGCCCGCTGCCCCGGAAGGGGGACAGGTCCAACTTCCAGGCGCTCTGAATCGTGCGGGCACTCGCGTCTGCGCCGACGCCGCCGACACGGAACTCCTCCTGGTGGATGGCGATCCGAAGCGCGTTCCAAAGGACGCGCTCGTTGTCCGCCTCCACGACCCGCGACACCGGATACTCCTTGGTCGGGGCGTGACAAGAGACTCCGCCCATCACGAGGAGAACGGCCGGCAGCACCAGCCCAAGGAAGGTCCTCAGGGCAGCGCGCCGGGTGGAACGGCCGGAATCGCGGAGGGGATTTGTCATGACATGCCGGCCTCTTCGGCCTCGATCGTCTTCTTGTCCTTGAGCACAAAGCGCATGGGCACTTCGTGGAACGGGAGTTCCTCGCGGAACCGGTTCTGGAGGTAGCGGAGCCAGTCCTTACCCACGTGCCTCTTGTCGTTGACAAAAAGCACGAAAGTAGGCGGCAGGGTTTCTGCCTGGGTCGCGTAGCGCACGCGCACGCGGTAGCCTTTCGAACCGGGCGCCCGGGCCTCGAGGGCACGCTCCAGCACGCGGTTCAAGTCGCCGGTCGATACGCGCTCCTGACCCTGTGCGAAGAGGTCCTTGCACACGGTGATCAAGCTCTCGGTGCGCAGGCCCTCCTTGGCCGACAAGAACACGATGGGGCAGAAGCTGAGTCCGGGGAGCTGTGCGTCGAGGTACTCGCGGAATTCATCCGGCGTCCGGCCTTCGGCCAGGTCCCACTTGTTGGCCGCGAGGATCAACGGCTTGTAGCGATCCATGGAGTAGCGCGCGAGGCTCTTCTCGATGGCGGAGAGCTTGCGCGTCACGTCGAATAGCAGCACCACGACGTCGGAGCGACGAATGGTCTTCATGCTCCGGGCGTCAGAGAAGAACTCGATCGCGTCCTCCATCTTGGCGCGCTTGCGAACGCCCGCGGTATCGATCACCACGAAGGTGTCCCCGTCCCGCTCGAAGACGACGTCGACCGCGTCGCGGGTCGTGCCTTCGATCTCCGAGACGATCATGCGCTCCTCACCGGCCAGGCGGTTCACGAGGGTCGACTTGCCCGCGTTCCTGCGCCCCACCACCGCGATCTTCATCAGGGGCAGGTCCCCGGGCTTCTCGGTGGGAGCACCCGGCAGGTACTCCACCATCTTGTCCCGCAGGACGTGGAGCCCCTCACCGTTCTGGGCGCTGATCGGAATCGGGTCGCCCCCCACGCCGAGCTGATGGAATTCTTCCACCTGCCACTCGAAGTCGTCACCCTCCGCCTTGTTCACGACGAGCTGCACGGGCACATCCGAGCCCCGCAGGAGCTCGGCGACCATCTTGTCGGGGGGCGTCAGGCCGTCGCGCACGTCCACCACGAAGAGCACGAGCTCCGCGCCCTTCAGGGCCACATCGACCTGGGCTTCCACGTGGGGTCCGAGATCGTCTCGGTCGACGATGCCGAGGCCGCCGGTGTCGATCATCTCCACCCAGCGCTCCCCGTCGGCCGTCATGAGGCGCGCCGGCACGGCGATCCGGTCACGGGTCACGCCCGCCGT
>CAJXRJ010000547.1 GCA_913058555.1 uncultured bacterium | reverse complement strand
TCTACACACTGCATATCGTCGGCAGCGTCAGATGTGTATAAGAGACAGACTTACGTCGGTTCAACCGTGGGGGCGGGGACCTTGGGTTCTAGCAGTCTAGGATATCGCCCGGCTGGCCTCGACCGGCTCCCCATCCCCTGAACGCACTCCTCATTACGGCAATCCGACGCGGCCCGGTCCAGGGCCAGGCGACTGGGTTCCGGACACCGACGACTACTTTCGATGAATCGAATTCGTACTTCCGCTCGCGCCGGTAGCGCCACCACTCTCCTATCGGCTGCCCTGACAGGCTTGTTCCTCAGCGCCCCGGCGGTCGCCCAGGATGGAGAGAACGGGGCTGGCCCGATCAAGGAGGCCCTCGCTGAGGTCACCGAAGAGGTCCGCGTTTACAACGACCACCTCACGATCCTCGCGAGCCCGTGGATGGAGGGGCGCCTCCCGGGCACCCGCGGCATGGAGCTCGCGAAGGAGTACATGGAGTACTACTTCCGCCAGTACGAACTCGTCGCGCCGTACGAAGGCGGAGAGTCCTACCGCCAGCCCTTCGCGCTCGGTTCGGTGAAAGAAGTCAAGGACGTGCACCTCGAGTTCAACGTCGGCGACAAAGAAGTGGGCTTCAAGCACGGCAAGAACAAGGACGTGGCGGTCACGGGCATGGGCTCAGGCGGCCAGCTCTCCGGAGAGCTCGCGTTCGTCGGCTACGGGATCGAATCGGGGCCGAACGATTTCACGAGCTTCGACGATGACGCAGACCTCAAGGGCAAGGTCGCGGTCATGCTGCGCTTCGAGCCGTTGGCGGACAACGGATGGAGCAAGTGGAACAACGGACGCCAGGGGCGCTGGACGCGCCGCGCGGGCTTCGCGGGCAAGATCGAAGCGGCCGCCGAACGCGGTGCCGCCGCGATCGTCATCATCAACACCCCAGGCGCCGCCGATCCCCGTGCGGATCAGATCTCGGCACCGGGCAGCCCGAAGATTCAGAACGGGGTCGACATCCCGGTACTGCACATGTCCACCGAAGCCGGCGAGCGTTTGATCGCCGCTGCGACCGGGGGGGACATGACGCTCGGGGAGCTCACGAGCAAGGCCAATGATGGTCCCGTGTTCGCGAAGCTCCGCGGCTCGATGATGATCGATGCCGATATGGAGGAGAAGCGTCAGCTTGCCGAGAACATCGTCGCGGTCCTGCCTGGACGCGGCGAGCTCGCCAAGGAGCGCATCGTGATCGGCGCGCACCTCGATCACCTCGGACAAGGGGACTTTGGGTCCCGTGACCGTGAGTACTCGGGCAAGAAACTCCACCCCGGCGCCGACGACAACGCCACGGGCTGCGCGGGCATTCTGCTCATCGCCCAGAAGATGGTGAACGACTACGCCGCGGCTGGGCCCGACGCCGAGCTTCGCACCGTCGTTTTTATCGGTTTCAGCGCAGAGGAGTCCGGCCTCAATGGTTCGCGCTACTACGCGTCGAACCCCCTCGACAACGACATCAAGAGCCACGTGCTCATGATGAACTTCGACATGATCGGCCGCATGACGAACAGCCGCGTCAAGCTATCGGGAACGCGCACCGGCGCCGGCCTGCACGACTTCGTTCAGCCGATCGTGGCCGAAAGCCCCTTGAACGTGGTTCAGGAAGAGCGCGCCGGCGGCGGCAGCGACCACCGCGAGTTCTACCGCAAGGGCGTCCCCGTGCTCTTCTCGATCATCGCCGACCTTCACGCGGACTACCACACGTCCCGGGACGTGTCGTCGCTCATCAACCGCGTCGAAGCGGTGCACGCAGCGAACCTCTTCTATGACATCGCGACCGCCTACTCGTCCTACCCGAACGCCTTCCAGTACGTGGACGACGCGACGATTCGCAAGGTCATGGCGAGCGCGAAAGATGCCCGCGAAACGAAAGCAGATGCGCCCGCCGCGGAGCCGGCCGGGAATGTCCCGGTGCAGGCCAAGGTGCAGTTCGGCGTGCGTCCGGCCTATGACGCCGATGGCGTAGGCGTGCTCGTGTCGTCGGTCACCGAAGGTGCCCCCGCCGAGACCGCAGGCATTAAGAAGGACGATCGAATGGTGTCCTGGAACGGCGAGGACCTGAGCGGCGCCCGCGCCATGGGGGCCCTCCTCTCCAAGTGCAAGGCCGGCGATAAGGTGAAAGTGGGCATCATTCGCAACGGCGAAGAGATGGAACTCGAGGTCGTGCTCCGCGCACGCGGCGGCAACCAGTGATCGCCGGCGGGCGACTGAGCCCGCAGGTCTGACCCCATTGGGCAGGAGAAGGGGGACGGGACGCCGCGCGCGCTCCGTCCCCCTTCGCTATTCTCATCCACCCATGATTCGCTCACTCCTTGTCTTTGCGGTGTTCTCGCTCGGGGCCGCTAGTTTCTTGGCGGCCTGTTCGGATTCGAGCAGTGGCAGCGGGGCAGAGGCGCCCCCCCCCGTGCAGGCAGGGAAAGGCGGGGGCCCCGGGGAGCCAAAGCGGCCCTCGATCGTCGTCGTCTACTGCGACGACCTGCGCTACGACGTCTTGGACGCGCCAGTAGAGTTCCCCGCGCTCGCCAAGCTGGCGGCGGACGGCGTGCGCTTCGAGCGCTCCTACGTGACGACCTCGCGTTGCTGCCCGAGCCGTGCGTCGATGCTGACGGGCCGGCGCATCGGCGAGACGGGGGTGCGCAACAACCACCCGCCCGCCATGCCGGACCTTGAGACCATCGCCGAGGTGGCGCAGAAGAGCGGCTACCGCACCGCGTGGTTCGGCAAGTGGCACCTGCCGAATCCCGGCGCCAAAGCGCCGGCCGGCTTTGACGAATGGGCCGGCTATGAGGGGCCGGGGGACCACTTCGATCAGCGCTTCACCGATCAGGACGGGCAGAGCTTCGTGGCCGAGGGTCACCAAGCGGACTGGATTTTCGACAGGGCGGAGACGTTCATCCGCGATGCCAACGCCGCCGGTCAGCCATTTCTCCTCTTCGTCGCGCCCAAGAACCCGCACATACCCATGACGCCCGCGCCCCGCCACGCGGGGTCCTTGGACGAGGTACCGATCGAGTTGCCGAAGACCTTCCAGACCGAGCGAGCCGCCCTCCCGCGGCTGGAGCAGGACCTTCGGGATCGGCGCTCGGACCGCCAGGGGGTCGAGACCGAAGACGGCATGAAGCGCGAGACGCGCCGGTACTGGGAGCTCGTGCTCGCGGTGGACGAGGGCGTGGCCAAGCTCGATCGGGTGCTCGCGGGAGAGGGGCTGATGGCGTCGACTCTCATGCTCCTCACCAGCGACAACGGCCAGATGCTGGGGGAGCAAGGCATGGTGCAGAAGGGCCTCGCCTACGAGGCGTCCATCCGTGTGCCCCTGTTCGGGCGCTGGCCGGACCGCATCCCCGCGGGCACGACCACCGACGGTTTTGCCCTCAACATCGACCTCTTCCCTACCATCGCCAACGTGATGGGGGCGAAGGAGCCCATGGGGGCCGCGCCGGGCAGGGACCTGGTGGCCCTGGCCACCGGGGAGGCCGCGTCCCGGGACCGGTTCCTTTACGAGGCCCCGAACTTCGGCGGCCGGGCCTCGATCATGGCGGTCGTGGAGCAGCGCTGGAAGTACATCCGGTACACCACCCCGAACGACGAGCGCCTCTTTGACCTGCGAGCGGATCCCACCGAGTCCGTCGACGAGGCCAAGAACCCCGATCGCCGGGCCGTCCTGGAGCGCCTTCGATCAGAGATGCCCTGAGCGTCGCCCGGCCCTATTCGAAGGCTGGGTTCCGGCCCGGGTCTCGTCCCCTCGGATCGGCTCGCGCTTCTTTCAGGGCATTCGGACTGCTACGGTCCGGGCATGGGGGAACGACGTACTCAGGCAAGGCCCGCGACTGGAGCGGGTTCTAGGGCCTTCGGATGGATCGTGTTGGGCGGCGTAGGCCTGGTAGCCGCCGTGAATTCATGCGGTCCTGCGACTTCGGCGGCGGGTCGCCCTGCTTTGGATGATGCGCCGCGCCCGGACGTTATCATCGTCGCGATTGACGGACTCGCCTGGGAGCAGTTCGGCGTGTTCGGCGCGGCCCTCGGCGATACCCCCGCCTTTGATCGGCTCGTGGAGGATGGCGTGGCCTATACCCGCGCCTACGCCACGTCCCCTTGGGCTGGCGAGACCTTGACCTCGGTGCTGTCGGGCAATCTGCCAGCCGCGATTCCGGCGAGCAGCATCGAGGAGCAGCAAGCCCCTGGCGAACCCGCCCTTCCCGGGCTCGCGGAGTACCTGCGCCACCTCGGTTACCGCACGGCATTCGCCCCCAGCCATCCGCTCCATGTGCCCACCGCATGGACAAGGCAGAGCGACGGCGATGATGCGCCCCCCGCGGGTTTCGACGAGTGCCTTGAAGTAGAAGGCCAAGGGGACCTGGTCGGGGCGGCCGCCCACGATGTGGCTGCTGCGGCAGTCCGTTGGCTTCAGGAAGAGCCCGGTCCGTCGCTGCTCGTTTGCACCCTTTGCGATCCCCGGCCCCCGCACCACCTCTTCCCCGGAACCGTACCCGCCGCCGACGTCCCCTACGACGGCCCCGTCCGCTCCGGCCTCTCCCACGCCGAACTCCTGCGCCGATCGCCCGAGTTTGGCCCCGACGACCGCGCCCGGCTCGCGGAGCTTCACGCCTCCGAGGTAGCGATCTCTGAGCTCGCGTTCGACCACATCGCCGGGGCGGCCATGTTGCGCCGCAAGACCCCGCCGATCGTCGTCCTGGTCGGCCTTCGCCGCCCAGCCCTCGGGCAAGAGGGGCGCTATGGGCTGCTTCCTTCCTTTGCGCCCCAGGACCTCGAGGTTCCCCTCGTGATTCGGTTCCCCGATGCGCTCGACGGAGCCCCCGGACCTGCCGGCCAAACGAGTGTGCCTGTGTCTCTCACCGACGTGACGCCGACCCTCCTCGACGCCCTCGGCCTCGAGCCCCGACTCGACATCCACGGCCGCTCTGTGTTTCCCGGGGCTAAGGCACCTGCCCGTCCCATCGCCGCCCGCTCGGCCCGCGCCCTGGGCGGCGCCACCCTGATCGACGGATCCCGCGGCGCCACCCTGACCGTGGGGGGCGACGGGGGCGCCGTCACCCTCTACAGCCAAGACCCTGAACTTGGCTGGACGGTGAGCCAAGAGCCTGCCGACGCCTGGCAAAACGTGGTGGTCTACCTCGAAGACCTTCTCCCGAAGGCACCTGCGCCCGCGAGCCGCTAGCAGGCCGTTGAACAAATCGGCTATTCAGAATGTCGTCCATCGGACGCCTCGCAAGGCGCACAGATCGACGA
>CAJXRJ010000546.1 GCA_913058555.1 uncultured bacterium | reverse complement strand
GAGATCATGCCTAGTCTCGTGGGCTCGGAGATGTGTATAAGAGACAGCACAAGAGACGCCAACCTCGCCGGAAACCCGGCAGGGCATCCAGATCCTCGGCGCGCCGAGCGACATCCGCGGAGACATCGAGGACGCGATCGAAGACCTCAACCGCGGCTATCGCGAGACGGGGAAGCGCTCCTTCGTCGACGATGCGGCCTACGAGGCGGAGCTCTTCCTGCAGCGGCGCGGCTTCGCCGATGCCGAGGTCACGTACGAAGCCAGCCGAACCGAAGCGTCGATTCGAGTGCGAGCGGGCAGCCGGTTCGTGATCGGCAACGTCACCGTGACCTTGGCCGGCGACTCCCCCATCTCACGCTCAGACCTCGCCCTCTACATCAACGGCCCCCGCACAGGGTTCCTCGGGCGCGGTTCGATGCTCTACATCCAAAGCCGCGTCGCGGGGGCACCCCGGTCCATCGAAGAAGACCTCGCCGCCCTCGGGCACTTGGACGCCGAGGCGATCATGGAGGTGGGCGACCTTCCGGAGAGCGGCGGAGCGCTCAACATCGGACTCGCCGTCGCGCCCGGACCGCGGTACACGATCGGGGACGTCAAGCTCTCCCTCGAACGGACGGCCCCCGCGCTCAGTGACGCCGTGGACAAGCGAGTGCAGGCCGCGATGGCCAAGGCCCTTGACGCCGGAACCGAGAAGGCGAAAGGCGAGGCGCCCACCTATCGGCCGCGGCTTGTCGGAACATTGCGCGGGGCGATCGGCGAAGCGCTTGGGGGAAGCGGGTACCCGGACGCAGAGGTCAAGGTCACGTCCTCCGTCGACAGAGAATCCAAGGTCGCAACGCTCCAAGTCACGCTCAAGCCCGGCCCGTTCGTCGTCCTGAATGACGTGGAGATTCAAGGGGAAGAGCGCACGTCACGCAGCTACCTGGCGTCTCGCATGCGCATCGAAAAGGGCGACGTGTACGACGTCGCGAAACTGCGCCGCAGCCTGCGTGGGCTTTACCGAACGGGGCTCTTCAGTCAGGTCACAACGTCGCTCAAGGGCGACGGTGAAGCGCGCTCTGTGGTGCTTGAAGTGGTCGAGCGCCCTTCCGTCGAGGTCTTTGCCGAACCGGGCTTCGGAAGCTACGAGCTTGGCCGCATCACCCTGGGCGCGCGGGACCGCAACTTATTCGGACGGGGCATCGGGGCCGACGCGGAGGCGACTTTGGCGGTGAGGGCGATGCGCCTGCGCCTTGGCCTTTCGGACCCCTGGTTCCTCAAACAAGATCTCATCGGAGACCTGCGGGCCGAATTCGATCAGCGCGAAGAACCCTCGTTCCTGCGGGAGAGCCGGGGCGTGGGTGCCTTCATCACGAAGGAGTGGACGAACGCGCAATCGAGCACACTGGGCTACCGCTTCCGGCGCTCGGAAGCACGCGACGTGGAAGCCATCGACGCGGATGTTCTTGAGATTCAATCCGCCGTCAACGTCGCAGGCCTCGTCGCCACGCAGCGCTACGACAAACGGAACGCCCTTTTCGCTCCGTCCTCTGGCCTCTTCGCCGAAGCCTCGGTCGAAGTCGCGCTCCAAGGCCTTGGGTCGGAGCTCGAGTTCGTGCGTACAAAACTCAGCGCGGCCTGGTTCGCGCCCCTCGGGGAGGGCAGCGTGCTCGGTGCCGGCCTGCGCGGCGGCGTCATTGCCCCTGCATTCGACGAGACGACGATCCCCCTGCAGGAGCGGTTCTTCGCCGGCGGCGAGAACTCGGTTCGCTCCTTCCTGGAGAGCCGACTGGGGCCGAGGGACCTGGAAGGGGAGCCCCTGGGCGGAGAGGCGTTCGGAACCCTATCGCTGGAGTGGCGACAGGAGCTCGCGGGGGCGTTCCAAAGCGCCGTATTCGTCGATGCCGGGTTCGTGGAGGCCCAAGCGGAGGACGTGTTCTCATTCGATGACGTGCGTCTCGGCGTGGGCGTGGGGCTGCGGTATCTGCTGCCCATTGGCCCCCTCAGGATCGACGCGGGCTTCAACCCAGACCGCCAGTCGGGCGAGGACGAGTGGGTGGTCCACTTCGGGATCGGAATGCCGTTCTGAAACGGGCGCGCCGTGGATGTTCGCATTGAGAGACGCAAGCGGCCCAGTTGGGAACGGAAGTCGAACTGGAGGGACCCCAAGGTCCGCGGAACCCCTTGGAGCCGTGTAACGTCAAAGGGCCTCGCCCTAGCCGCACCAAAGACTCTCCACACTCCCCCCTCAATGTCTATCACCCTGATCGCCCTCGCCGCGGCGTCCCCATTGTGGGCTCAGCCCCTTCCGCAGGCGTCAGCGCCGGCTCTCCGGCCCACCCCCAGCACCGCTGCCCCCAGCAAGGACGCTCCCGGGGCCCCGAACGTCGGGCCGCGCGACCTCGCTTCGCGCGCGGGCGCCCGAGACCTCCGGAGCATCCCTGGCGGCCAGATCAAAAGGGCAGGCACGTACCACGTCGCCACGGGCACCTGGACGCGACCGGGGAATGGTTCCTCGCGCACATCGGCCTTGGGCGGCCCCGCAGGCTCCGACGTGGTGTATTCGAACACCTCCGAGACCGGCGTCTTCACGGTGGGGATTGGCTCGCTGAGCTTCCCTGGGCAGATCACCTACGACGAGGGCGTACTTCCGACCCCGGCCAACTTCACGCCGGGGCTCGGCACCCAGCCCGATCGTGGCATCTACGAGATCACCGCGTTTGACATCCAGTACTGCGACATGGATTCGACGCCCATGTCCTCCGGCTGGACTTACACGTTCTACGAGTCCTTCGACCCGATCGGCGACCCGGCGATGACCGGCGTACCCGCCGCCGCCGTGGTGGCCCTGTCGGGCCTTCCGTCTAATGGCTGCTGGAGCCTGACAGTGGACCTCACCGGCGGCTCCGAATTCAGCATGCGCGGCGACGGTGCACCCTTGGCTGCTGGCTGGCAAGACGAGTTGGCCCGGGACAGCTTCGGCATCGGCATCGAATACACGAGCGCGCAAATGGGCGCAGACGCGGGCATCGTGCTCGCGGGCGACCCTGACTACACAGGTGGCATCGGCGGCTTTGGCGCAGGCACGTACTTCATCGACCCCAGCGAAGCTGGGACAGCCTGCGGGACGACGGGCTTTGGCGCGCAAGATGGTTTCACCATTGTGCTCGGCCCGCAGATCGTTCGGACGCCCTCCCAGTACAGCAATGGCACCGGCTGCGGCATGGCGAGCCTTCCCTATGCATCCGCATACATGAAGCTCTACGCCACCGAAGGCCCCGGCACCTCTGTCGGTTCGAGCTACTGCGTCGCGAACGCCAATGCGACGGGTTCTATCGCGCGGATGTCGGCGGTGGGAAGCACCATCGCTGCCACGGACAAGCTGCGCCTCGAAGTCTCGAACATGCCCCTCAACACGTTCGGATTCTTCCTGACGTCCCGCACCGCGGGCTTTTCCGTGATGCCCGCGGGGTCCCAAGGAAACCTCTGCCTCGACGGGGTCATCGGACGATTCGACGACACGGGCCAGATCCAGAGCTCCGGCCCGGCCGGCATCATCTCCATCGATTCGACCGCTGGCCAGTGGTCCGTGCTCGCTCAACCCCTCGGGGGCCAAGTCCTCCCCGCCATGGCGGGCGAGCGTTGGCACTACACGGCATGGTACCGCGACATCGTTGGCGGCTCACCGACCTCCAACTTCGCGGACGGATTGTTCATCGACTTCAACTAGCGCGCGAGACCCGGCGCGACGCCGGGCGCGACACGAGTCCACGACCGAGGAGAGGATCCTTGGGTGCCGAAGGGTGCCCAGGGATCCTCTCCTAGGTCGTGGATTCGTGTCGCATTCGGTCCCGCGCGCTTCGCGCGCTATCATCTCGGGCCATGGGATTCGTCAGGACCATCGATCGCCTCTCCGAGGTTGTCGGCAAAACCGCCGCGTGGCTTGGGCTCGCCATGGTGCTGCTCGCGGCGCTCAACGCATTGCTTGGGCGCGTCGAGCTCTTTGTGGACCGCCGGCTGTCGTACGTGGCCCTCGACGAAGCGGAGTGGTACCTGTTCAGCCTGATGTTCCTGTTTGCTGCCCCGTGGGCACTGCGGGACGGCGCGCATGTTCGGGTCGATGTGCTCTACGGCCGGCTCGGCCCCCGGGGACGGGCGTGGACGGACCTGTTGGGCGGGCTGATCCTCGGCGTGCCCTTTGCGATCTACGCCGTCTGGGCCACCGTTCCCGCCGCGGCTGAGTCGCTCCACCTTGGCGAAGTTTCGAACGACGCGGGCGGGCTCCTGCGATGGCCGCTCAAGATGGCCATCCCCGTGGCCTTTGGGCTCCTGGCTCTGCAGGGAATCGCCAACTCCGTTAGAGCCTTCGCCGTCATTCGCAGCGGCAAGGCGCAGATTCCCAGCGGAGACAACCGGGCATGATCGAAGAACTCCTGGGCCCGATCATGTTCGGGGCCGTCATGGTCCTGATCTTCCTGGGCTATCCGGTCGCGCTCACCCTGGGCGGTGCCGCGCTCATCTTCGGTGCGATCGGAGTGCTCCTGGATCTCTTCCCCGTGGCGTACCTGATGGCGTTCCCCGAACGCCTCAACGGCATCCTGTCGAACCAGGTTCTGTTGGCGGTGCCCTACTTCGTGCTGATGGGAACGGTGCTCCAAAGGTCGCGGCTCGCCGAGGACCTCTTGCACACCGTTGGCATGCTCTTCGGTCCAAAGCGCGGTGGCCTTGGACTTGCGGTGGTGTTTGTCGGGGCGCTTCTGGCTGCGGCTACGGGTGTTGTTGGCGCCTCCGTGGTCGCCATGGGGATGATCTCGCTCCCCGTGATGCTGCGTTACGGCTACAGCCCAAGCCTCGCCACGGGAACGATCTGCGCCTCAGGGACCCTCGGTCAGATCATTCCCCCGAGCATCGTCCTGATCGTGCTCGGCAACCAGCTCGCCGTCAGCGCGGGCAAGCTCTTCCAAGGCGCTCTCCTGCCCGGACTCATGCTCGCGGGGATGTACGCGATGTACGTCGCCTTCGTGGCGTGGCGCCGGCCGGAAGACGCCCCGGCGCTGCCTGAGTCCGAATGCGAGGTCCGGGGCGCGGAACTGGCGAAGCGGGTCATGGGCGTCCTCGTGCCGCCCCTGGCGCTGATCCTGATCGTTTTGGGCAGCATCTTCACCGGCGCCGCAACGCCCACTCGGGCCGGCGCCCTCGGGGCCGTGGGCGCCATGGTGCTTGCGTTGCTCCGGAGGCGCCTCAACGTCGAGACCGTGCGGGAGAGCTGTCTCTTATACACATCTCCGAGCCCACGAGACTAGGCATGATCTCG
>CAJXRJ010000545.1 GCA_913058555.1 uncultured bacterium | reverse complement strand
GCTCGGAGATGTGTATAAGAGACAGCGTCAAGGTCATGACCATCCACGCGTCCAAGGGGCTTGAGTTCGATATCGTCGTGCTCCCGGAGCTTGGTAAGAACATCGAACTTCGGCCGGGGCCGGTGCTGACAGACTCGGTCGATGAAGCGTCGCCTCCTTTCCTACTTTCGGTGACGCCGCGCAAGGACCTACTGACGAGCCACCCGCAGCTAGCCGACCTATATGGCGTCGCCCAGGAGCGGTCCATGACGGACGCGCTTTCGGCTCTCTACGTTGCGATGACGCGCGCGGTGCATGTGCTTGAGCTGATCGTTCCGTTCGGTACCCAGACCCAGAAGCGCCTGCGGCACGCCACGCTGCTCTATCCGGGGGTCACGGCCGGCGGGGATGTGGGGGACTGTAGCGAGGACGTGGCGACGCTCGCATGGAGTCATCCTGACTCTACCGATGAATGGACGCCCAAGTCGGCGGACGAGGAGGTGTCCTTCGTGCGTGAAGAGGAGCTCTCCCTGGGCGGCAGTTCTGGCCCTGAGTCCGTCGCCGTGATTCGACCTTCCTACTCCGAGGCCGCAGCGGTGGGTCCAGGGGCAGGCCGGGGCGCGACCCACACGGGCCAGCGAGTGGGAGTCTTGATGCACGCGATGCTCGAGGGCATCGTCTGGCACGCCTCAGGCCTTCCAGGGGAAGATGTGCTGCGCGCCGCCTGCCTGCGGGCGGATCCGGCTTCCGATGCACCGGTGGCAGGCGCGCTCGCACGCCTGCGCGCCGCGTGGGCTTCCCCGGCCATGGTCCAGCTATTCACCGAGCCCAGTGGGGAGACGCGCGTCTGGAATGAGCGCTCCTTTGACGTTGAGGTGACCGACGTCGATGGCGGGCCGCGGGTCGCCCGGGGGGTCATCGACCGGCTCGTCTTGCATCTGGGTGCCGGCGCAGTCGAGCGCGTAGAGGTCATCGACTACAAGACCGAGTCCGCCACTGGGGCGGACTCGGTCCTTGGGGCGCACCGCGAGCAACTCGGCCTGTACCGGGACGCCGCGGTCACACTCTTCGGCCTCGAGCCGGCGCAGGTCGCGGCGAAGATCTGTTGGCTCCCCGCCGACGGGGAGCCTCAGCTGATCGACGTTCCCGACTGAATGAAGGGAACCCCGAGCATCAGCGCATCAGGATGCCGACCGTGTCGGAGAGGTTGAATCCCCAGCTAGCGCCGCTGGGCGTATCCCGGTGCCAAGCTTGGAAATGCCAGGTCTCGCCCGGGGTCGCCGCGACGAACGCGTTGGTCGTGGGGAGGGCCGTGAGGTCGATATCGAGGCTGAAGCTGCCGGAGGGGGAGGCCTGAAGTACTTGGTTGATCCTTCCGAGGTCGCCGCCGATGCAGAGCTGGGCAAAGGTCCCGCCCGGGATCGGGAGGATCTGGTACACGCGGCTTGTGATGTAGAGGCCAAAGACCCCCGGGGGCAGACGGTCGGTGCGAAGGGTCGCGCGGTTGAAGGCGACCCTGGAGGTCCCTTCGAAGCCCATCACCGAGACTTGGCCCGTGCTGTTGGGGATGGCGTTCTGGCACTGGCGGATGACGGGGGCATCCGCGCCCAAGTAGATCGAGAGGGCGCCGTTGGTCATTCCATTCCGCGTGTAGCTGGAGGCCGCGTACTCCGGGGTCCCGTCCCCGTCCAAGTCCCCGAGGTTCGCTACACGCAGGCCCAAGAACGCCCCCGGTTCGTTCCCCGTCCGTCGGTGGAGCGTCTGACCGGTGCCACCGGAGATGACGTGGAATGCGCCGATGGACGTGAGCCCACCACCGAAGAACGGTTCGCCCACGAGGAGCTCGCCCGCACCGTCCCCGTCAAGGTCGTCGATGCCGGCCACGAAGTGACCGAATTCCGCGCCGGCGTTCTGCCCCAGAACGTTGCGGATCAAGCTTCCGTCGGAACCAGAGATCAGTCTCACGATGCCGTTCTCACTTCCGGCGACGAAGCCGCGCCTTGCTCCGATGGCGATGTCCGAGATGCCGTCGCCGTTCGTGTCAGGCACGGCGGCCACGTGGACGTTGCTGAATCGGGTGGTGGTTGTGCCGTAGATGCGGAATAGGAGGGCTCCGGTGGCACCAGAGAACGTGGAGACCGAGCCTGCGGTGAGTCCACCCGGATCCGAGTCACCGGGGGCGGTCACGACCAGATCGTCTTCTCCATCGCCGTCGACATCGGGAAGCACAGCGATGGTATCGCCGAATGAACTACGGTCGGACGGGCCGCTGATCGTCTGCAGGTAGGACGCTGTCGCGACGGACAATAGGGTCGCGATGCCGCGGCGCTGCCCTTGGATGAATGCATTCGGAGCACCAACCCAAAGGTCATCGAACCCATCGCCATCTACGTCACCGCCGTTGGCGATGCCAGCGCCGAAGGATGCGCCTGAGTTGACACCGACAGCGAGTAAGATCGCGGCGCCAGTGGCCCCAGAGACCACCTGCACGGCTCCGTTCCTTTCACCAGTGAATAGCTGCTGACCCGGGATGCCGATGGCGATCTCTCCGATGCCGTCGCCGTCTTGATCCCCGAGGGCGCTGAGGCAGAAGCCGTAGTAGGTTTCGGAGTCGGGCGGCTGGAGTTGGCCGGGGGCGACCAAGGTCCTAATCAGCGCCCCGTCGGCGCCGGAGGTCACGTACACCTCGCCGCCCAAGCCAGCCGTCGGCGCGCCGATGGCGAGATCGGGCACTCCGTCGCCGTTGATGTCATCGATGGCGATGCTCGATGTGCCGTACTGGTCCAGAGCGTCGTTTCCGACGAGGTCGAGCAGAAGGGATTGGCCGAATGCCGTGGGAGCGGCCATGAGAAGGCATGCGGGAAGCACGGTGCGAATCTTCATGCCCCGAGCATGCCATCAGAAACCCCATCGCGCAGCCCAAGGGGCCGCGCCCCTCCCCAGAAGTCGACACTTCGTGCGTCGACGCCACAAAGAGGGACCTTGCGGGGGCCACCGCCTTGGGCGTGTCGTTGGGGGGAGGCGGAGAGCCTCGACTCTCCGGTGCCATGCGGGGCCCCGCCTAACGGGTCCGGCTTCGCGCAGCTAGCGCATCAGAATGCCAACGGTGTCCGAGAAGTTGCTTCCGAGGCTGGATCCCCCGGCCGGAATATCCCGGTGCCAGGTTTGAAAGTGCCACGTCTCGCCTGGGGTTGCCGCCACGAACGCGTTGGTGGTGGGAAGGGAGGTCAGATCGATATCGAGGCTGTAGCTCCCCGAGGGAGACGCCTGGCGCACATGGTTGAACCGTCCCAATGCGCCGCCAATGCAGAGCTGGCCCGAGGAGCCGCCGGGAATCGGGAGGTTCTGGTACACGCGGCTCGTGATGTAGATGCCGAAGACCCCTGGGGGGAGCCGGTCAGTGCGAAGGGTCGCGCGGTTGAAGGCGACCCTGGCGGTCCCTTCGAAGCCCATGACGGACACCTGCCCAGTGCTATTCGGGATGGCGTTTTGGCACTGGCGAATGACCGGGGCGTCGGCGCCCAGGTAGACGGACACGGCGCCGGTGGCGGCGCCCGCATGGAAGTTGCTCGAAACGGCGAACTCGGGGAGCCCGTCCCCGTCGAGGTCGCCAACGTCCGCGACGGGGAAACTCAGGAGCGCGCCGGCTTCGTCGCCGGTGAGGCTGTAAATGGTCTGGCCGGTCGCGCCGGAGATCACGTGGGCCGCGCCGACCACGACTCCGTTCGAGTCGAGGAATGGCTCGCCCACGAGAACCTCGCCTGCGCCGTCGCCATCGAGGTCGGCGAGGCCAGCGACGGAGTCGCCGAAGGACGCAAAAGTGTTCTGGCCAGGGATGTTGCGGATGAGGCTTCCGTCCGCTCCGGAGACAAGTGCCACACGTCCGTTGATGCTGCCCGCGACGTTGCCGTTCTCCACTCCAATGGCGACGTCGGTGATTCCATCGGCGTTGGCATCCGGGACCGCGGCGATCGAGCTGCCAAAGAACTCCGCCGTTGCGACACCTTCGAGCCGATAGAGCACAGCCCCTGTGGCGCCGGAGAACGCCGTGACGGAGCCGGCGACCGGAGCAGCCGACGTCGTATCGGAAGGAGCGCCCACGACGAGATCGTCTAGCCCGTCCCCATCGACGTCGGGCAGCACGGCCAAGGACTCACCGAACACGCCACCCTCAGAGAGGCCTCCGATCGTTCGAAGGTACGTGGACGTTCCGATTGAGAGGAGCGTTGCCAGGCCGGGACGCCCGGTCTGATAGGTGGCCGTCGGCGCACCAATCCAGAGATCGTCGAGCCCGTCACCGTTCATGTCGCCGGTCGCAGCGACCGTTGTGCCGAACTGCGAGTTTGCGTTCACTCCGAGCGCGTAGGTGAGCGATGTCCCGGTGGCGCCAGAGACGACCTGCACCGCTCCGTTCCGGGCCCCGAAAACCTTCTGGCCTGGAATCCCGATGACGAGGTCGCCTACGCCGTCGCCGTCCTGGTCTCCGATGCCGCAGAGCGAGGCGCCGAACATGGTCTCACTGTCGGGGGGGGACACTTGGCCTGGGGCGGTCAAGGTGCGAATGACCGAGCCGTCGACGCCGGACGTCACGTAGACCTCGCCACCAACTCCGGCCCTGGGCGCCCCGACAGCGAGGTCCGGAATGCCGTCCGCATTCACATCGCCGATGGGGACGACCGACGCGCCGTACCGGTCACCGACGGCTCCGCCAACGAGATCCAGGAGCAGGGTTTGAGCGAAGGCCGCCGGGGCGGCGGCGAGTAAGCAGAGGGAAGGGGCGAGGCGGAGCTTCATGGGCTCCAGCATGGCATCCACGTCCGAAAACCGCAGGGTGGGCCCAGGTCGGACCCCGAAAATTCCCCATTAGATCGCTCTCATCAAGCGCTCGGGCAGTCCCTCAAGGACCGATCGCGGCCGTTCCACCAACGGGAAGCCAGGATCAAATGGCGGAGGCGGAGGGATTCGAACCCCCGGTACCTTGCGGCACGTCGGTTTTCAAAACCGGTGCGATCAGCCAGACTCTGCCACGCCTCCGCGCAGGGCTTCTGCGCCGAGAGTCTATCAGAGGGACGCACCAGAAGGGAGCCCGCTAAAGCTCGTGCAGGGAAAGCGATGGGCCGGGTCGACGCACCGCCCAAAGGTCCACGAGGGGGAAACGGAGGCTCATGGGGAGCTGTCCGTTCCTCGAAGTCGCGCCTGGTTCCGGCATGCTGGCGGCCTTCCACGAGGGGTGCATTTGCCAGATCACGTCACCTAGCTCGAGGGGCAGGAGCTTGGGCACGGCGGCTGCGCCGGGGGCTGTCTCTTATACACATCTCCGAGCCCACG
>CAJXRJ010000544.1 GCA_913058555.1 uncultured bacterium | reverse complement strand
GAGATCATGCCTAGTCTCGTGGGCTCGGAGATGTGTATAAGAGACAGCAGTAGCCGGATCCCGATCATCATGGAGATCGTGAGGATCGCCGCCATGCCACCGAACCACGCGTTCTGGCGCCGGAAGTCCCGGCGAAGCTGGCTGGCGTCCGAGACCACGCGCAACTGGCGATTTTCGGGGAGCGGGTCCCGCCCCGAGAGCCGCAGCGACCCCAAAAAGTCCGCTTCGGCGATCGTCCGGTCCTCCCCGGCGGCGAGCACTTCCCCGGGCAATGCGAGGCGCAGGGACGGCCCAAGAACGACCCGGGACTCCTCGAGGGGCAGATTCGTCTGAAGCCACTCGGGGTCGAACAGGAACCCTTGGGAGATCAACAGGGGCCTGCGAATTGCGTCGAGGCAACTGGGCAGGGACTGGTCGTAGAGGATATCGGTCGTGACGCGGCGCTCCGCCAGGATCTTCGGCGGCCCGGAGCCCTTGGACTCGATGCGCCGAAGGTCGAAGGACTCCAGGTAGACGTTGTGGAACTCGGGGGTGCCAAACCACCTGGTGTTCTCCAGGGCGTCCCGGCACTCCGACATCTCGCCCTCAGCCACGTTGAGGACCATGGACCGGATGAGTCGACTGCGCACCTCGCCGTTGCCCTCGAACTCGATCGCTGACTTCAACTCGCGGCTGGCAGTCAGGGGATCGGGGGGGGCGTTGCCGATGAGCTCCTTGCGGACCAGCCGTTCCACCTCTTTCGAAATGGGGTCGGGATCCTCGGGATTGAGCCCACGCAGGACCGTGACGTTGGGTGGGTCAGAGGGGCGAAATGCGCCAGCACTGAGGCGGAACGAGAAGTACCCGAGCAAGCCCTCGGGCAACCCGCCGGACGTGAGCGGCGAGGCCAGGGCGCGCACCGGGCCCATTTCGTCGGCGAAGTACTCCTTGCCGTAGTGCTCGAACGGGCGGCGCGCCTCGAAGTCGATGATCTCGTCGATTCTTAGCACGCAGCGCTCCCTGAGGCGCTCTGCGGCGCTGCGGCATTCCTTGGGCAGCTCCGAGAGCAGCCTGTCCTGGTACTGCTGGAGCTGGCGCCACAGGAGGCCCCCAAAGCACGCGGCGGGGAGCACCACCAGCAGAACGTAGAGGAAAAGGGCCGTGCGACCCGAAGGGGAGTCGCCGGCCCGATAGCTCGTCTTTGACCGGGAACCCATGGTTAGGAGCTCAAGGCGCCAGCCAATGGGAAAGGCCTGCAGGAGCGAGCTCCCTCAAGGCGTCCCCATCGGCTCCGCCCCAGAGCGCATCAGGAGTACCAGCGGTAGCCCTTGCCACGCACGGTCTGGATGAGCTGCGGCTTGGCGGGCTCGGGCTCCACCTTGCGGCGCAGGCCCACAATGTGGATGTCGACGGTGCGGGTCTCCACGTTGGCGCTTTGGTAGTGCCACACGTCGAGGAGCAGGTCCTCGCGGGTCACCACGCGGTCGTTGTGCTGGATGAGGTAGGAGAGGATGTCCCCTTCCCGCGGCGTGAGGGGGATGGTCTCGCCGTCACGGTGCACCTCGAGGCGCGCGAGGTCGACTTTGATGTCCCCTGGGAGCTCGAGGTGCTCCGGCGCAGCCGTTTCCATCGTCGCCCGGCGGAACTGGGCGTCGATGCGCGCCAGAAGCTCCCGCGGGGAGAAAGGCTTCTTCATGTAGTCGTCCGCTCCCGCCTCGAAGCCTTTGACGAGGTCTTCTTCCTCAGCGAGGGCGGTGAGCACGAGGACACGCACCGTGTGTTTGTCCTTGCGGAGCGCGCGGAGCACGTCCAGACCACTTTGGCCCGGCAGCATCAGGTCCAGCACGATCAGGTCGAAGTCGCCCGCTCGGGCTGTCTCGAGGGCGGAGTTGCCGTCGAGGGCCACGGCTACCTCGTAGCCCGCGTGCTCGATCGCGTCGCGGATGCCGACGGCGAGCGCCTCTTCGTCTTCGACGACGAGGATCTTGCGCTTGGTACGTTGGTTCTCGCCAGCGGCGGTGGAGTGGCCTTCGAGTGTCATGGTGGCTGGATCTCGGGTTGGGACGGGGCGCGGTGCTTCACCGCCCGTGCAGTTTCGCAGGAAGGTACCTGTACGGACAACCACGGAACCCATGAGCCCAAAATTCCACGCTTCTCTTGCGAAGCAGCAAATCGCGACGGATCTGGTCCGAGCCAGGGTCACGGGTCGCCTGCTGGGGGACAGGGCGGCGCCCGAGGGGCGCTTCTGTTGCCGCTGCGTTAGCGCCCGGTGGCCCCCGGAGGGCCCAGTAGTTCCGCTGCTTCGAGGGCCTTGCGCACCTCGGGGGCCATGCGGTCTCCGTCTTCCCGGCGGATCGGCGCCTCGTCGAGGGCTGCTTCCGCGCCGGCTTGGTCCCCGTCCGCGGCGAGGGCCGCCGCGTAGATCAGGCGAGCGGCACCGGTATCGACGCCGGCGTCCCGGGCGCGCTGGTACGACTGGCGCCCCACGCTCCGTGCCGATCCTGGGAGCGACTGACGGAGATGGTCCAAGGCCATATGGGAGTGGAAGCTCGCCATGTAGGCGCGGCGCATGTTCTCGTCGCCCGTTTCGTCTGCGTACTGGGAGGCAGCGAAGAGGCTATTGGGGTCGGCGGCGTCCACGGTGGGCTGACCTGTGCGGAGCACGTACCAGTCGAGGGCCGGCTGGGCCACTTCGAGGCGGCACCCGATGAGCGCTTCGTAGGCGTACATCCGCACGTAGTCGGTGCCCAGGGGGCGCACGGCATGGAGGTCATCGAGGGCCTTCCTGAATCCGGCCTCGTCGCGGAGGTCGAAGGTCAGGCGCACACGATTCTTCAGGACCTCGGGGTTCCCTGGGTCGAGCTGGACGGCCGCATCGAGGTGTTCCTTCGCCTCAGAGAATCGGCCCGCCCAAGCGGTGACGGCACCTGAGTTGATCAATGCAGCGACGTTGTGCGGCCGGAGCGAAAGTAGCCTTTCGTGGAGTTCGAAGAGCTCGGGGGTCCCTGGGCTCGAGATGCGCAAGGCTTGAGCCTTCTTCTCCAGGGCTCCAAATGCGTCAGGGCGATGCCCGAGCGCTTCATCGAGCACGGGCATCAGCACGCCGATCTCTTGCCGGACGCGCGCCGTCTCCGGGTCGATCCTGACGGCGTCCTTGACCCCGGTGAGGGCCCATCCGTACGCCAGGAATGAGCTGGCTTTGCCTGCGACCATGGCCAGGCAGGCAAGCACGATCATATGGGCGGCGATGCCTGTCTTGGCCGGGGAGGAGTGCCCCGCCGCGGGCGACGCGACGACCCCGAAGATGAGGAACGCTGGCATTGCCGAGAGCGGCGAGTAGAGCAGTGGGGAGTTCACAAGCGCTCCCGCAGCGATGGCCACGGCGGCGACCCCAAAGTCGCGCCGAATCTTCTCCTCGCTGCCGATGGCCCGGGCGCTGCGCCAGACCATCAACAGGAGGAAGAGGATGAACGCGCCGCCGCCGATCCAGCCGTACTCGACGAGGGCAGTGGCGTAGTCGTTGTGGGCGTGCTCCACCTCGCGGGGCGTGGGCTCTGCGCGGTCAAAGGACGAAAGCTCGATCTCGGCGGAGTCCCGGAAGGGCGGGAAGGCCGCTTGGAATTGACCGGGTCCGGCGCCGTCGATGCCCGTCTCGGACAGGACCGCGGGGATCCGCGCCCATGTCAGCTTGCGAAACGCGAAGCCGCCGAAGCTCGCGCTGGAACGATCTTGGGGGGCATCCATGGCGATACCAGCCGCGTCGGTTGTGGGCGCAGGGCCCCCCGCGATGGACGGGCGCAGGATGTGATTGCCCGCGAAACAAACGGCGCTGAGCAGCACCGCGACGAGGAGCAACCGGGCCCGCTTCGCGGCGGCGCGCCGTCCGTTCTCGCCGCCGGACTTCCCGACGACGCTAGACAAGAGGGCGCAGACGGCGGCCGCGGCGAGGCTCGCGGAGCCCGCGTGGACCGGGCTCAGCCCGACGAATACGGCGTAGGCGAGGAGCGCTGCGAAGCCTGCGAACGCGATCGGGCCGGTGGCGGTGAGGAACGCGCCTGCGCCGAGGATGGCACCGGGGAGCGCGGCTTCCGAAAGGTCGCCCGTGTTCTGCAGGCTCCCGATGGAGAACTTGTCGAACAGCACGGAGACGAGCAAGAGCAGCGAGCCGATAGGCAGGCCGGAGCGCAGGACCTCGCGTCCCCGCTGGCCCAAGGACGAGCCGAGCAGCACGTACGCGGCGGCGGTCACGAGCCCGATCAGGGATCGCCATGCGTTGAAGGAGTCGCTCGCGCCCTCGAGGTGATAGGCCGCCAGCGCCATCGGGATCAGGAGCAGCGGCAGGCCCACGGGGATGGCCGTGCGGGGAGACTCGTCGTCCCGGAGGTTCCAGGCCCGGATCAAGGAGACGACGAGGGCCGGGATGGCGATGAGGGCCATGAAGCCCACTCCGATCGAGACGGTGTCCGGGGCGTCCCGGTACGGGCTCGAGAGGAACTGCCTGAACAGATCCCACGGGGAGAAGATGCACAGGTACAGGAACGGTGCCAGCAGGAGCCAGCCCTGGAGCTGATCGAGGAGGGAGTCGCGATCTTTCATAGCAGTGCCAAGACGGTAATGGAAGGTGCCCAGCACCGCCTCTGCGATACCGGGCACCTACCACAGAGTGCCGAAATGACACTTTGGGGGGGGCTGGGGACGTCACTCAGGTGGCGCCGCCCCGGCCCCAGACGATCCTCTAGCCCTTGGCTTCCGCAAAGCGCTTCGCAACGGCGTCAAAGTCGACGACGTTCCACCAGGCCTTGAGGTACTCGGGCCGGCGGTTCTCGTAGGTGAGGTAGTAAGCGTGCTCCCAAACGTCGTTGCCCATGATGACCTTGTGGCCGTGGCTCATGGGGGTGTCTTGGTTCGGGGTGGCCATGACGTCGAGCTTGCCCTCGTTTGTCATGACGAGCCAAACCCAGCCGGAGCCGAACTGGCCGCCGCCGGCGCTGTTGAACTTCTCTTTGAAGTTGTCAAAGGAGCCGAAGGTGCCGTTGATGGCTTCGGCCAGCTCGCCTGAGGGCTCGCCGCCTTTGTTGGCGCCCATGATCGACCAGAAGATCGAGTGGTTGACGTGCCCGCCACCGTGGTTACGCACGGCGCCGCGGATGTTCTCCGGGACGGCGTCGAGGTTCGTGACGATCTCCTCGGCGGACTTGGACGCGAGGTCCGTGCCTTCGATGGCGCCGTTGAACTTGTTCACGTAAGCGGCGTGGTGCAGCCCGTGGTGGAGCTCCATCGTGCGCTTGTTGATGTAGGGCTCGAGCTGTCTCTTATACACATCTGACGCTGCCGAC
>CAJXRJ010000543.1 GCA_913058555.1 uncultured bacterium | reverse complement strand
GTATAAGAGACAGGGCCAACATAGCGGCGATCGGACCGCTTCGGATGCGCCTACGCCCACCGCGGGCCGCGAGAGCGGGCTCCGACGGGGCCCGATCGGGCGCAGAGGGGCTCGACGACACTGCCACCCGGGTTTCGGGTCCGAGCTGGGGCTCCTGAAGGTCCATGGAGCCCCTATCGAGCGGGAACCCAAAAAACTGGAGACCTGGACGGGGCCCCCAAGGAGGTTGCAGTCGAGGTGGCTGTCGAAGCCAGGCGTGGACGTCGCCGGCAGCACCGGATTCCGACCCCCGAAGCAGGGGCCCATCCGCCGCAGGCTTGCGCCGTTGCGCCCCACAGCCCCCCCTTGACTCGCGCCTACTCGCTTCTACTCTGGCTTCGCCGCGAGGGTGATGAGCTTGTCCCCCGCCGCCACCGCCGTGCCGGCGCCCGCGTGAATTGCTTGGACCACGCCTTCCCCTGGGGCTCCGATCTCGTTCTGCATTTTCATGGCCTCAAGAATGAGCAGCGGCTGCCCCTCTTGGACCTCGGCCCCCACTTCGACGAGGAGTTCCACCACGACCCCCGGCATCACGGCCTTGAGCAGGCCGCCGCCTTTGGAAGCCGCCTTGGAGGCGAGGTTCGCGGCGCGCTCCCTCTCGTCTTCGAGGGCGCAGTCATAGCGGTAGCCGGCCACGGTGATCGACACCTCGGAGGGGCTGCCCTCGATGGACATGGCGTAGCTCTTGCCCCCATGGATCAGGATCACTTGGCCCAGGTTGTCAGCCTCCGCGTACGAGACCTCACAGGGCTCGCCGTCCAGGGTGATCTGAAGCTCGCCGTGGCGCTCTTTGATCTCGGTCTCGTAGGTCTTTCCAGCGATCTCAACGAAGGTCTTCATCAGAGGCTCTCCATGCCAGCGCGCTGGACGTACGAGGTGGTTTCAGAGCGCGAACGGGCGCTCCAGCCGGCGCGGGATCCCGCGGCGGGGGCCAGGGCGGAACGATTCATCTTCTTATGCCGATAGATGGCAGCGGCCACGGCCGCCAGCCCTTCGTACTCCTTCGGAGACTCGATCGTGAGGCTCTCCAGGAAGTGCGTGTCGATGTCGCCGGAAACGAAGCGCGGATGTTCGAGGACCTGGAGCGCCGCGGGCAGCCCGGTATGGACGCCGCCGACGTTCATCTCCTGGATGGCCCGGATCATGCGCTGAATGGCCTGATCCCGGTCGGCCCCCCAAACGATGAGCTTGCCGAGCATGGGATCGTATTGAAGGCCGACCTCAAGGCCCCGGTACATGCACGTGTCGAGGCGCACCCATGGTCCGCCAGGAGCGCGCAAGTTGTGCAGCTTGCCGGTCGAGGGGAGGAATCCCGAGAACGGGTTCTCCGCGTTGACGCGCACTTCGATCGAGTGCCCGTTGATCGAAAGATCTTTCTGTTCGTAGCCGAGGGGCTCGCCGGCGGCCACGCGCAGCTGTTCCCGCACCAGATCCACCCCAGTGATCATCTCCGTCACGGGATGCTCCACCTGCAGGCGTGTGTTCATCTCAAGGAAGAAGACTTCGCCGGCGGACCAGAGGAACTCGACGGTGCCCGCACCTTCGTAGTCGACGGCCCGGCCCGCACGCAGCGCGATCTCTCCGATCTCAGCCCGCAAAGCTTCGTCGAGGACCACCGAAGGCGCTTCTTCCACGAGCTTTTGGTGGCGCCGCTGGATGGAGCACTCGCGCTCGAAGTAGTGCACCCCGTGCCCGTGGTTGTCGAACATCACCTGGACTTCGATGTGCCGCGGGGAGTCGAGGTAGCGCTCGAGGTAAAGGCGACCGTCACCGAATGCCGCCACGGCCTCACCGGATGCGGTCCGGAATGCGGACTCCATCTCCGACGGCTCCCGGACGATCCGAATGCCCTTGCCCCCGCCGCCCGCGGCGGCCTTGATGGCGATGGGGTAACCGATGTCCTCCGCGTCCCTGACGGCCATGGCCACGTCGTCCACGGGATCGACGAGACCAGGAACCATCGGCACGCCGGCGGCCTTCATGGCGCGCCGGGACACGATCTTGTCCCCCATCGTCTCGATGGCCCCTTGCGGGGGCCCGATCCAAGCGAGCCCCGCCGCCTTCACCTTGCCGGCAAAAACGGAGTTCTCGCTGAGGAAGCCGTAGCCCGGGTGGATCGCTTCGGCGCCGGTGTCTTTGGCCGCCTTCAGGATCTTGTCCATGTCCAAATAGGACTCCGACGGCAGCATGCCCCCGAGGGGCACCGCCACGTGGGCCATGCGCGTGTGGAGTGCCTGGGCGTCCGCCTCGGAGTAGACAGCCACGCACTCGATGCCCATCTCTCGGGCGGTGCGGATCACCCGCAGGGCGATTTCTCCTCGGTTGGCGATCAGGATGCGCTTGAACATGAACTCTGGGGGCGAAGGGCGTGGGCGCGGCTCCTTGCGACACGGGCAAGGACCGGGGGCGATGCGGCGCGAGATTCTCATGGATGCCAGGGGCCAGCGCCACCATGGAAGTGGGCGGTCCCTGGGGAGCGAGCGAAGCATCCCCCCCCTCGGGCCAGGGGTGCGACGGGACGCCCGGGGTTCCCCGGGGGCCCGGAGCGCGCGCTTGGGGCACTGAGAATGGCCCTGGCGGCTTCCATCGGATCCGGAGGTCACGGAGACGCGCCAAGGGGAGAGGCCCTTCGCCCCGTCTCCGACTTCCGCCTGTCACTCAGGGCCGTAAAGCGCCCGCTCGCCCCGCCGCGCGCTGACGAGTGCCCCAAGGACGAGCCCGAGGGCCACCAGAATTCCCGCGAAGTAGATCCAGCGGATGCCCTGGCAGAGCGGGTCGTCGGCCCGATCCCCGACGAGCACCCGGAGGCTGATGAGGGCGGCCGCTGCCGGAGGCGCTTCGTGAAGGAAGGTGCCCACTCGACGGATGGCGGCCTCCTGGGTCAGGAACCTCGCGAGGGACTTCACATCGACGTCGAGCTCTTCGAAGCCCACCGGGTCGTAGCGCTTGAGATGGCCCATGAGCTCCACCGCAGCCACCGAGTCGTCCACCCATCCGTGGCCCACGTACGTCAATGCACTCGCTGACTCGGGGCTCTCGCTACTTGAGAATCCGTTGGCCTGGAACGGCCCCCAGCTATCGACGAAACGGTTCTCCAGCAGGCGCCTGATTTCGACGGCCCGTGAAGCCCCGAAGTCCGTGAGGCCCCCCGCCTCCGCAATCCGCAGGACGTTGGCAGCCCGCTCGAGGGCCCCATGGGCTGTGAAATGGGGCCAGCAGTCCACCAATTCCGCATTGAGCGAGAATCGCTGTTCCTTGTCCAGGCCGCCATCGAGCTGGGCCGCAAGAACGGCAGCGTGGAAGTCGTCGAGGAATGCCCCACCGAACCTCGCGAAGAGCCGGGAGTCCTCCCAGTACTCTCCGGCCAGGCGCCCAAGGTCGTCTCGGCTGAAGAGTCCAAGGGCGAGGGCACCATGCACCGTGCAAGGGTGCAGTTCCCCAAGGTCCTCACCCAGCAACCCACGAAGACGACCCTTGTCGACCTGCGCCAGCCCATCGGGCCCGATGGCCCGGGCAATCGGCCCAAGCTCCTCCCACTCGAGCAGCTCCTCGGGGGATTCGTCGAAGTCGTTCACGTACTCCACAAGCTCTTCGACCGTGGTCCCGAAGGTCGACTGCGAAAGTAGCCAACCCATGGCGCCAAGCCCGAGCGCGAGAGCTCCAAGCTTCGAACGAGCGGACCGCTGTGTGTCGGGATTCTCCCGCACCTTCAGCACCGTTCCAATCGAGAAGGAAACCAGGACAAGGAGCATAGGCGCATACACCTCGACCAACCGTGCGGACCCAAGCCCCCCTCCCACGAGGACCATGGTTCCGATCCCCCCGAGGAAAGAAGACAACGTCCGCCCGAGGCCTTCGAAAGTGGCCTCGCGCGCGGCATGTGCGACCCAGATCGTCGCCGCCGTTCCCACCAAGAGCACCAGCCCCAAAGTGGCTTGCAGCACCACGCGAGTCCCCACGCCCCCGGAGAGCACCAACACAAAGGCGTAGCCAATCCACGTCAGCCAAAGGTAGATGGACTTGGAGTAAGGGTGATCGCGATCCAGAAAGGCAAAGGGCGACGGCTTCTTCTCGGTGACCCCATCGCCACCCGTGTTTCCGCCCGTGCCCTGATCGGCGGCGGATCCACCCCCCGCCAACCTCAAGGTGGACGCGAGAACTCCCACGACGGCGACCACCGTCGCTGCGAGGACGACCATCGAGCCACCCACGAGGACAGTGGAGACCCCCTTCGCCCCCACGGCAGCGTTGCCACCGCCCGTCGTCGCGAGCTTCACCGTTCCCGCCGGAGCGAGGACCGCCGCTCGCTTGAGCCAGCCCGCCCAGCCGCTCGCGGCCCTTGAGGCCAAGCTGGCGGGCTCCACGTTCTGTTCTTGGGTCCACGGCCCTTGGATCAACTCAAGCTGGGGCTTGGCCGGCCTCGGCAAATCGAGGGGCGCATCCGCACTGGGCACTTCGGCGCGGACCGGCATCGAGTCATCGCGCAACACAGGTGCGACCCCTGCGCCAAAGCCAGTGAGGTCTTCCCCCACGCGGGCCGCCACCCCACGAAGGATGGCAGCCCCGTTGGAATCGAGATCGTCGAAGGCCGCCGCAATCTCCTCGAGACCTGTGGGTCGACCGTCCTTGTTACCGGCCCCAAGGCCCCCCACGGAGAAGGCGTCGAAGCGGTCGTTGGATCTAGAACTCATGCTCGGGCCTCCCGGTCCTGTTGCTTGGCTTCTTGTTGGAACACGCCCGCGAGTGCGCCCGTCGACCCGGAGTCGAGCTTCTCTGCGAGGGCGCGGCGGGCTCGATAGAGCCGGCCTTCCACGGCCCGGGGTGACACGCCCAAGAGAGCCGCCACGCGTGAGACGGGTGTTTGCCCCACGGCGCACATCAGGATCACCGTGCGCTGGTCTGCGGGTAGACCGAGCACGGCCGCGCGGAGCGCTTGCCGCCTGTGGGCTGATTCTTCGGCATCGCTGACGCCCTTCTCGGCGGAGGCCTCCGGTGCGGCCTCCAGGGACTGTTCGATGCCCGCATCCAACGATCTCGGGGACCGCGCCGCCGCCCGCTTGGCCGCTGCCCCGAGGTTCCATGCGATGCCGCGCAGCCAGGCGCCCACGGCCCCGTCATCGCCCCAGTCGCCGGCGAAACGTGCCCGTGAGAGCCAAAGCTCTGCGAAGACGTCCTGTGCCAGGTCCACCGGATTCGGGACTCGCCACCCCTGGAGCATGGCGATCAGGGGGCCCCGCCAGGCACGAATGAGCTCCCCCAAGAGCTCCTCGAAGCCCCCGTGC
>CAJXRJ010000542.1 GCA_913058555.1 uncultured bacterium | reverse complement strand
GCGAAGGCCACGACGGTCGCCGCTCCGAAGTCCAGCTGCTGCTCTGACGCCGCCAAGGCCAAGACGGTTGCCACGAAGGACGAAGGTTGCTGCTCCACGGCTGCGAAGGCCACGACGGTCGCCGCTCCGAAGTCCAGCTGCTGCTCTGACGCCGCCAAGGCCAAGACGGTTGCCACGAAGGACGAAGGTTGCTGCTCCACGGCTGCGAAGGCCACGACGGTCGCCGCTCCGAAGTCGAGCTGCTGCTCCGACGCCTCCAAGGCCAAGACGGTCGCCACGAAGGCCGAAGGTTGCTGCTCCACCGCTGCGAAGGCCACGACGGTCGCCGCTCCGAAGTCGAGCTGCTGCTCCGACGCCTCCAAGGCCAAGACGGTCGCCACGAAGGCCGAAGGCTGCTGCTCCGAGTCCGCTAAGGCGAAGACGGTTGCCGCTCCTAAGACGGGCTGCTGCTCCGAGTCTGCTAAGGCCAAGACGGTCTCCAAGAAAGGCCTCCTGAACTGATTCAGGCTCCTTCCTTTAGCCGAAGGCCGCACGTCTCCAACGGGGATGTGCGGCCTTCGATCTTTTTCGGGCTCGATGGTACGTGTGATGAGCGCATAGGATCTTGACCCTATGGCCCAGGTATTCGAAGCGCCGCCCCTCACGAACTACGAGCTGCTCGACAGCGGCGGGGGTGAGAAGTTGGAGCGATTCGCGGGCGTGACCATGCGCCGCCCGGATCCTCAGGCCCTGTGGACGAAGACCCGGGCGGATGAGGAGTGGGCCCGGGCCGACCTCACCTTTGTCCGCGAGTCCGATCGGGGTGGCCGGTGGGAGCCCGGGCCCAACGTGCCGAAGAGCGCCCGCGGCAGGGATGCCCAGTGGTACCTGGAGCACGGCGGTGCCCGCCTTGTGATCCGGCCGACGCCCTTCAAGCACGTGGGCCTATTCCCCGAGCAGGTGGCCAATTGGTCTTTGGTGGGGGAGGTTTTCGATGAGCTCCAGGGCCTTGGGGAGGACCGGCCACGGCTCCTGAATCTCTTTGGGTACACCGGCGCGGCCAGCGTCCTGGCCGCCAAAGCCGGCTTCGAAGTGACCCACGTGGACGCGTCAAAGGCGTCGATCACGTGGGCGGTCGACAACGCGGAGGCCAGCGGCCTGGGCCGCGACCGCATGCGGGTGGTTTGCGAAGATGCCCTGCGATTCGCCCGGCGAGAAGTGCGACGGGGCTCCCGCTACAGCGTCATTTTGCTCGACCCGCCCCACTACGGGCGCGGCCCAAAAGGAGAGGTCTGGCGCCTCGAGGACAACCTGGCGGAGCTCGTCGACACGGCGGGGCTCCTCAGTGCCGACCGAGCTTTGATCGTGCTTTCCACCTACGCGGTGGGCTACTCGCCCCTGGCCTTCGAGCGCATCCTCCAGGACCTCGACGGCGGCACGGTCGAAGCTGGCGAGCTTGCGATCCCCGAGGGCCGTGACACCGGCCGCTATCTGCCGGCTGGATTCTGTGCTCGCTGGGCGCGCGGTGTCGCCCATGACGGCGCCCAAGTCACGGACGCAGCCCCGTGACCCAGCCGCTCGAGGTGCTTCACGTGTCGAATCACGTGATCTGCGTCGCCAAACCTGCGGGCATTCCCACGGTGCCCGACGACAGTCAGGACACCAGCCTCCTCGACGTGACGAAAGCGTGGATCGCGGCGGAGTTTCGCAAGCCTGGGGATGTGTTCCTAGGCGTCGTGCACCGCCTCGACCGGCCGGTCAGTGGCGTCTTGGCCTTCGGCCGCACCAGTAAGGGGGCAGCGCGGCTGACGGAGTCATTCCGGAGCCGAGTCGCCGAGAAGACCTACGTTGCGGTGACGACGGGTGTGCCCGGGACCGAGGGCTCCCCGGCGGGCATGGTCGAGCATTGGCTACAGAAGAACGGCGCGAAGAACGTGGTGAGCGTCGTCCCCGAAGGCACGCCCGGCGCCAAGCTCGCCCGCACTCGCTACCGGGTGGTTGCGACCCGTGCAGGCAAGGCCCTGGTTCATCTGACGCCGGAGACCGGCAGGTCCCATCAGCTCCGGGTGGCCATGGCTTCCCTGGGCGCGCCGCTCCTCGGCGATCTCAAGTACGGCGCCTCCGAGCCCCTATACGACCGCAGTGTCGCCCTGCATGCCCTCGCCCTGAAGGTGCCGCACCCCACCCGGCCGGAGCCGGTGGCGGTGTCTACGATGCCCCCCTTGGACCCTCGCCTTCCGTGGTCGTCGTTCAGGCGAGAGCTGGAAGGCGTTCTTCGGGGCCTTTCTTTGGGCGACTGATTATCGGCCGGCGATCTCGATGGTCTGGCGCACGACGCCTTCGACCATGGAGCGGGCCCGCTCGTCCTTCAGGGATCCGTCGCCGCTGAAGGCTTCCCCTGCTTTGCCGAGGCCGAATTGGTTCGGCACGACATGGACGCCGATGTTCATGAGCAGGGTCCGGAGCTGGGGCAGCATGCGGATGCCCCCGAGCATGCCTGGTGACGCGGCGAGCAGGCCGCAGGCCTTGCCCTGGAACGCGGCCAGCATCGGCTCGCCCTCCGCGGGACGAGAGGCCCAGTCGATGGCGTTCTTGAGGAGCGCTGGATACGAAGAGTTGTACTCCGGCGAGGCGATGAGGAATCCGTCGGCGCCCTTCAGCTTCTCTTTGAACGCCGTCGCCGCCTCGGGCGTGCCTTCCTTTTCGAGGTCCTCGTTGAAGATCGGCATGTCGTACTCGGCGAGGTCAAGCCACTCGACCGTAGCGCCTTGCACTGCGGCCATGTCCGCTGCGGCGCGGACGAGCTGGACGTTGAAGGACCCCTTACGGGTAGAACCGGCGAAGGCGACGAGACGGGGAGCTTTGGCCATGGGGCGCGGAGGGTGGTGCGATTGTCGCGGAAAAGTGGGGGGGGATCGGAGCGGCGAGCTCCGCTATCCGTTCACGGCGGCGACCGGGGCAGAATGCCCGACCGAGGCGAGGGATTCATCGTCGCTCCACACGACTTCGTAGAGGGTGTCACGCTCCACAGGGACGCGGCCCGCGTCCCGGATCCACTGGACGAGCTCCGCGCGCTTGACCTTCTGGGGGGTCGTCGCGCCGGCCTCGTGGTAGATCTTCTCTTCGACGACGGTGCCGTCCACGTCGTCCGCGCCATAGCTGAGGGCCATCTGCGCCACGGGGATCGAGAGCATGATCCAGTAGGCCTTGATGTGATTGATGTTGTCGAGCATCAGTCGGCTCACCGCCATCTCGCGCAGCTCGTCAAGGGCCGTGGGGCCGGGGAGGTGACTCCACTCGTTGTTGGCGGGGTGGAACGAGAGGGGGATGTAGGTTTGGAAGCCGCCCGTTTCGTCCTGGAGCAGCCTCAGCCGGTCGAGGTGATCGATGCGTTCTTCCACGGTCTCGATGTGTCCATGCAGCATCGTGCAGTTGGAGCGCAGGCCCGCCTCATGCACCGTGCGCGCCGTCTCGAGCCATTCGTGGCCCGTGTTCTTGTTGTCGTAGCCCTCGTCGCGGACGCGGTCCGAGAAGACCTCGGCGCCGCCGCCGGGGCACGAGCCCAGGCCCGCTTCCACGAGCTCCGGGAGCACCTCGCTCAAAGGACGCTTGGCACGCCGCGCGATCTGCATGAGCTCGATCATCGTGAACGCCTTGATGTGGATCGAGGGCCGCGTTTCTTTCACCGCGCGCAGGATGTCGAGGTAGTACTCGTAGGGCAGCTTGGGGTAGATACCCGCCACCATGTGCACTTCCGTGACCGGCTCGCCGAGCTGCTCGGTGATCTTCTGCGCCACCTCCTCGGGCTTCATCACGTACGCGCCTTCCTGGCCAGGGAGGCGCTGGAACGCGCAGAAGCGGCAGAGCTTGTTGCAGATGTTCGTGTAGTTGATGTGCTGGTTGACGTTGAAGTACGTGAGGTCTCCGTGCTTCTGCTCCCGCACCCAGTTCGCGAGGGCGCCCACCGCGTGCAGGTCGGCGCCGTAGAGCCGCACGCCGTCCTCGCGCGTCAGGCGCTCGCCCGCGAAGACCTTGTCGGCCAGGTCCGCGATTCCGGCGGCGCTGGCGTCACGGTGAATCTGCTCCATGACTGGGTCTTTCATGGCTGAGTCCTTCATGATGGGTGCACTCCTGCCTTGGTGCCGCCGGGGGCGAAGCCCGACGCGTCGTCTCGGTTGGCCGGGAACGTGGGGTCCGCGTGGCGTTCGTCCACGATGCCGTACCACGAGTTTCTTTGCCGCGGCTCGAAGCCCGCGGATTGAATGAGGCGCTCGACGGTCTGCACCGATTCGAGGTTCATGCAGCCCGCGGCCGAAACGACGTTCTCTTCGATCATCGTGCCTCCGAAGTCGTTGGCCCCGAAGCGAAGGCTCATCTGACCCATCTTCATGCCCTGGGTCACGTAGCTCGTCTGGATGCTCGCGATGTTGTCCATGAAGATGCGGCTGATGGCCTGAACCCTCAGGTACACCGCCGGGGTCGCCTTCTCCGGGTAGTCCATTTCCCGGGGCGTGCCGTCGGGCTGGCACGTCCATGAAATGAACGCGGTGAAGCCTCCGGTCTCGTCCTGGAGATCCCGTACGCGCTGGAAGTGCTCGATGCGCTCGGCCGCGGTCTCCACGTGTCCGAACATCATCGTGGCCGACGAGCGAAGGCCCGCCTCGTGGATCTTCCGGTGCACGTCGAGCCAGCGGTCGGTTGTGGTCTTCTTCGGGGCGATGATCTTGCGTACGCGCTCGACGAGCATCTCGGCCCCTGCGCCCGGCACGCTGCCGAGGCCCGCGTCCTTCAGGTCCCGGATGACGTCCTCGACAGGACGCTTCTCGTACTGGCTGAAGTGATCGATCTCCGGGGCCGAAAGGGCGTGGCTGTTGATGGTGGGGAAGCGCTCCCGCAGGTCGGAGATGAGCTCGCCCCACCAATCGCTGAGGATGCGTGGGTGGTGGCCGCCCTGCATCAGGACCTGGCGCCCACCGAGGGCCTCGAGCTCCGCCACCTTGCCGTAGATCTCGTCCCGGGAAAGGACGTAGGCCTCGACGTCGCCGGGCGAGCGGTAGAACGCACAAAACCCGCAGTCCGTCAGGCAGACGTTGGTGGGGTTGATGTTGCGGTCGACGATGTACGTCACGACGCCGCTGGGGTGCATCCGGCGCCTGACCAGGTCGCTCAACCGTCCGAGGGTCAAGAGGTCGGCCCGGTCGTGCAGGATGAGCGCATCCTGGGCCGTGATCCGCTTTCCGTCCTCCACGAGCCTCGCAATCCGGGAGACGTCCCGGTCCTTGTGACAGGAAGTCGCGAGGGGCGAAAGCCTGTCTCTTATACACATCTCCGAGCCCACGAGA
>CAJXRJ010000541.1 GCA_913058555.1 uncultured bacterium | reverse complement strand
AGGGGGAAGTCAGGGGCCCCAAGGATCAGAAGAGGCCCGGCAGGTTCATGCCGCCGGTCACCTTCGCGAGGCGCTCGTCGTGCTGGCGCTGGGCCCGGGTTTGGGCGTCCTTGATGGCGGCCACGAGCAGGTCTTGGGCCATGGCCTTGTCGCCCCCACCGGCGACCTCGTCGGACAGGTGAATCTCGAGGATCCCGCCCATGCCGTCCACGGTCGCGCGGACGACGCCGCCGCCGGCGGTGCCGTCGATGCGCGCGTCGCGCAGTTCGGCCCGCGCCTCTTCTAGGCCCTTTTGCATCTTCTGGGCCTGGGCAAGGATGTTGCCCATCTCTCCGAAGGATCCACTCATAGTCGTCTGGCGCGTTGTTGCTTTGGCCCGTCCTTGCGCGACGGGTGAGGGTGTGGCCCCCAAGGGGAGGCCGAAGGGAGGCCGCTCTTCGAACTAGCCCTCGATACGCCCATTGAAGAGCTGGCGGACATGTTCGGTGTAGGGATCACCAGCGGCAGAGCCGGTACTGGCATCGTGAATTTCGATCTTGAGCCGCACGCCGTCGCCGCTGGTAGCGCGGAATGCGTCCTCGATGGCTCGGCGCCCCGCGGCGCTCTCGACGCGTTGAAGCTCGTCGACGCTCAGCCCGCGGAACTTCATAGGCGCCACGCCACCTGCGCTCCGCACGAGCTGGGCCTTTTTTGCCGCGACGGCGGCGAGGCCTTCGGAGCGCTTGGCGAGCTCGGCGAGGAATCCCTCCCACTGGTCGTGGGTGCTGTTCGTTTGCACGCGGGGCGCCACGGATGCGACCTTGCGTCCCGCGGGTGGGCCCGCCGACGGCCTTGGGGGGGTACCTTTTGGCGGTTCCGGCCGCTTGAGCTCCTCGATCGGAACGGGCCCGTTCTTGCTCGGTGCGGGGTTTGTGGGTGCGGGATTCCTGGGTACCGACCCATTCGGCGCCGCAGAGACGGACGGTTTGGCCGCCGCCACCGTGGCGACGGGCGTGGGCGCTGGGCTCTGGTGAGCGGGTGAAGGCGCCGGGGCGGCCGACGCCTGGGGCCCAGCCGCACGCACGGGCGACGGTGTGGGCTGGGTCCCACCGTCGCCCGAGCGGCCCTGACCTGGTGGTGGCGAACCCTGTGCTGGGCCCCCCACCGCTCGCCCTTCCAACGCCTCCAGGCGCTGGATGAGCTCCGTGATCGGCATGGTGGCCTCTGGCCGGCATAGGTCGAGGAGCGTGGTCTCCAGGACCAGCCGTGCGTGGGCCCGCATGTGGATGGGCCCCATGCGCTCGCGGGCGTGGAGAAGTTCCTGAAGGACAAGTTCCAGCCGATCGGCGCCGAACGCCGAGGCGCGTTCCGCCATCCGCGTGCGGGCCGCGGCGCTGGCGGTCTCCGCGAGCATTGGCGCGTCCTCTCCCACGAGCCGCAGAAGCATCGCGCTGCGGAGATAGTCGAGGGTCGCATCAAGGAATGCGGGCTCGTCGCCTTCACGGGCGGGCAGCGCCCGGAGGAGCCCCGGCTTGTCCCCAGCCAGGACGGCGTCGAGAACGGCTTCGATGGCCTCCGCGGAGCCCTCGCCAGCGAGGCGCTCGGTGTCGGAGACCTTGGGCTCTCTTCCCACGAGCGCCAGGAGCTGGTCGGCGAGGGACAGCGCATCGCGCATGCCCCCGCGGGCCCGCCGCGCGATCTCGGAGGTCACGCCGTCCTCGGCATCGATGCCCTCGAGCTTGAAGACCTCATCGAGCCGGCCGCGGATCTCGTCCTCGGAAAGGGGCGAGAGGCGCAGGACCTGGCAACGCGAGACGACCGTGTCGGGCACCTTGTGGAGCTCGGTCGTCGCGAATAGGAATTTGACGTGGGGCGGCGGCTCTTCGAGGGTCTTCAGAAGCGCGTTGAACGCCGCCTTGGAGAGCATGTGCACCTCATCGATGAGGAACACCTTGAAGCGCGCCCTGAGGGGCACGTAACCCGCCTGGTCTCGCAGGCTGCGCACGTGATCGACGCCGGTGTTGGACGCCGCATCGATCTCGATCAGGTCGGCCTCGGTGCCCGCGTCGTAGCTGACGCAGCGGTCGCAGGTGCCGCACGGTTCGTCCGTGGGCCCCTTCTCACAGTTCAGGGCCTTGGCGAACAGGCGCGCCGAGGTGGTCTTCCCGGTACCCCGCGGCCCAAAGAACAGGTAGGCATGGCCGACGCGCTCTTCGGCAATAGCGCCGCGCAGGGTCCGTGTGACCACGTCCTGGCCTGCGACTTCAGAGAACGCCTTGGGCCGGTATTTGCGCGCGAGTACGAGGTACGACATCCGGGGCCCAGGATACCTCACCGGGCTTCACCTGCCACGGCCGCAGCGCCCCGGCGCCGCACAATTTGGAGATCGGACTTCAATACCTTCCAACCGGGGCCGGCCCAGGGTCCCGCAGGGGATCGGCCAAAGGGGAAGGGCCGCTGGAAGAGGGCCTAGGGAACGGCGAACGAACCGCGGAAAGGTCGGTCCGTTCGCCTCTAGCCAAGGCTTGCCTGCCAAAGCGGCCCGGTCAGAAACCCCTTGCGGGGGCCCGATGGATCTATCGCCTTGTTGCCAAGTCACAGGAAAAGCGGCACCGCCACAACGGTTCAGAGAATCGCGACTTCTCCGGAACGGAATCTCGGGGGCCAGCAGGATGGACCGGCCAAATGGGGCACTCAGCGGCCCAACCAGGTGTCCACCCGATGGGCAAAAGCGTGGGCCGGCCGTCGACGAAAAATGGCGTCACCCAGATGACCCGTGAGGATCACGGAGCGCGACTTCGCGGGGGCGCCCCCCGCCCCACCCCCAAAAAAATGGGGCGCGCGCCGAAGGGCCCGGGCACCTCGCGCCTGCCGTAGAGACCTTAGGGCTGCTCCGTTCCCGGCCTGACCCGGTTCGGACCTACGTCATCGCGTGGGACCGAACCCATCGCCGCGCGCCCCTTCTGCCAGCGTCTCCGCGGGTCAGCGCCCGCGGGAATCCACGGCGCCGATTGGCACGTCTTCAGTTGATTGAAAACAGTCGGTTGAAAAATGGCGGAGAGGGTGGGATTCGAACCCACGGTACCGGTGAAGGCACACACGCTTTCCAAGCGTGCACAATCGGCCACTCTGTCACCTCTCCGCTAAACCGTCCCAGCGCTGAGCCCCGAAGGGTCGACACCTGGACGGTGATTGTTGATGGAACGAACTCTTCGGAAACCTACGTCTCACGGCCTGCGCTTTTGCTTGGCAGTAGGAATCTGTTGCTTGGCAGTAGGAAATGGCGGAGAGGGAGGGATTTGAACCCTCGAGACCCGTAAAGGCCTACTGGTTTTCGAAACCAGCGCGTTCGGCCACTCCGCCACCTCTCCGTCCGTGAATGCTTTCCGAGCTGGCTTCTCCCCATGATGAGGTTCCGCATGATGGGACTCGGTCCTACATCATGGGATGCTGCCGCCAGCTGTGTTCGTTCACTTCGATGGAAGTCGCTTCGACCTGAAGAAGGCCTGCATCAGAGAGCGGGCCTCGCTTGCGAAAACGCCTTCGGCAACCTCGGCCACATGATTCAGCCGGTCGTCCGTGAGGACGTTCCCCAAAGAGGCGCTGCCTCCGAATTTCGGGTCCCGTACGGCCCAAACCACCCGGGCGATCCGGGCATGGCTCAGGGCGCCTGCACACATGAAGCATGGCTCCACGGTGGTGTAGACGGTGGCTCCGGGGAGCCGCATGTCGCCGGTGCGCCGGAAGGCGTCGTCGAGGGCGAGCATTTCTGCGTGGGCGGTGGCTTGGCGTCTGCCGCGGCACTCATTGCGCCCGGCGCCGAGCCAGATCCCGTCACGCACGACGACAGCACCGATAGGTACTTCGTCAGCGGCTCGGGCCTCTTCGGCCATCGCCAAGGCGAGGGCCATCCCGGCGCGATCGGCGATCGAAAGAACGCCGATGGGGCTGGGATCAGCACTCGGGCCAAGGCTCGCCGATTCTGCTTCTTCCATCACTTGTTGTCAGATGACGGATTCGAAGAGAAGAGCCCATCCGAGGCCGCCGAGAGCGAACTGGGCTGTCGGGCGTCGACCCGAGGTCCAGAACCCGCGGGGCGTCAGCCCGGCGGAGGGTCCCATCCGGCTCCGATCCTTTGGCCTAAGCGGCAAGCGCGAAGGGTCCTGGGGGAAGGAGTGGTACACCCGAGAGGATTCGAACCTCTAACCTCCTGATCCGTAGTCAGGTGCTCTATCCAGTTGAGCTACGGGTGCGTTTGGGCGCGACGTTGTAGCGGTGTCTAGGGCCTGGGTCAAGACGCCGAACCAGGAAGAAAAAAGAACTTCGCGGGGCGCCCCGCCAGTCACGCGGCCGGCACCCCCATTGGGCTCCCCATCCGGCTCCCCAGCGGGGCCCCAAGGATCGCCTCGCCGACGGCCCTCGAGATCCTCACTCTCGAGGGTCCAAGCCGCGCTGGCTGGCTGCTGCGGGTGCGACACGACGGGGCTTCCGCCTGCCCCCTCTGGATTGCTAGGTCCAGGCGCGTACGATCAGGGCGTGAACGGCTCCCAAACACAAGATCCGACGGCCTCGAGCCGCAGCCTGATCCGACTCTCCGACCTCGCGGGGTCCCGGCTCACGGATGTCCTGGACCTCGCTGAGCGGTACAAGGCGGGCGCCTCCAGGAAGGAGCTCACCGAGAAGTCGGTGGGGTTCCTGTTCTTCCGAGGCTCCCTACGTACCCGCACGTCTTTTGAGGTCGCCGTCCACCAACTCGGCGGGCAAGGGGTGCACCTGTCCGCCGGCTCGGATTTCTGGGAGGTCGAGGCCCGGGACGGCGTGGTCATGGACGGGAATGCCCCGGAACATGTGCGCGACGCCGCGGGGGTCCTGTCCACCTATTGCGACGCCCTCGCCATCCGCCCTCGGCCCGCGGGCAATTCATGGGAGGTGGATCGCCGCGACGAGAGCATCCGATCATGGGCCAAACACGCGACCGTGCCGGTCATCAACATGGAGAGCGCCCTTTGGCACCCGCTTCAGGCGCTCGCGGACCTGATGACCCTGCGGGAGACCTTCGGCAAGAACCTGACGGGCAAGAAGCTGGCGATCGTTTGGACCCCCTCCCCCACCCCGTCGAGTCCGTCGGTGGTCCACTCGCTTCTGCTCGCGGCCCTGCACCGGGGCATGGACGTCACCCTCGCTCACCCACCGGGATACGAACTCGATGCCGGCGTGATGTCGGAGGCGCGCTCCCTCACGGGCGGCGGCGCCGCCGCCGATGCCGCCACCGCCGAGGGCTTCACGCTCGACAAGAAGCAGGTCGCGCTGTCGCGCCCGATCAAGTATCTGGGCGTGCATGTCGTACATGTCGTCCTCCAC
>CAJXRJ010000540.1 GCA_913058555.1 uncultured bacterium | reverse complement strand
CACTGCATATCGTCGGCAGCGTCAGATGTGTATAAGAGACAGCTTCTTGGCCTCAGGCCCCTTTCCTTTTCGGCGTCTGGCGCCCGGCCCTTCCCCGCACTCCGCGGGGCCCGCCCACTGTCATGAGTAACGACTACAGCGACATCCAAATTGAATCCCACATGCTCAAGCCGTGGGAAGAGGAAGAGTCGTTCAACGACGTCCTTTACGAATGGATGTCCAAGGCCCCTTGGCTGCTGATCTCGGCCGCCCTCCACTTCGTCATTGGCGTCATTGTCGCGGCCATCCCGTGGAGCGCCTTCGACCAGTCCCCCGAGCAGATCATCGAGGCCAGCGTCGAGCAGCCCCCCGAGGAGCCGATCGAGGAAGAGGAAGAGGAGCCCGAAGAGATCCCGGAAGAGGAGACCGAAGAGGAGCCGATCCTCGAGGACTTCGAAGTCTCCGACCACAACGAGACCGACACGGACTCGGAGTTCGAGAGCACCGAGGGTGACCCCACCCAGAACGCGGACTCCCCCTTCGAGAACACCAACTCGAACTCCCTTCTCGGCATCGGCGGCGGCGCCGGTGGCAAGATGGGCGGCCGTTTCGGCGGCGGCAAGAACCTGCGTGCTGGCGGTAAGGCCAACCAGGCCATCAAGGACGGCCTCGAGTGGCTGAAGAACCACCAGGACGAAGACGGCAAGTGGGACGCGGACGAGTTCTTCAAGCACGACCCCGCCGGCGACCAGACCGAAGGCATCGGTGACGCCAACCACGATGTCGGCGTGACGGGCCTCGCGCTCCTCGCCTTCCTCGGCGACGGCCACACCATGACCAAGGGCACCTACAGCGATGTGGTGACCAAGGGCGTCAAGTGGCTCATCCAAGAGCAGGACCGTGAGACGGGCCTCTTCGGTCAGCAGATCGGCCACGCTTACATGTACGACCACGCTATCGCGACCCTCGCGATGTGTGAGACCTACTACATCGACCGCTCGACCACGCTGAAGATGAAGGCCCAGAAGGCCATCAACTTCATCACCCGCGCCCGGAACCCGTACCGCGTCTGGCGCTACGAAGTACCGCCCGATGGCAGCAACGACACCTCGGTGACGGGCTGGATGATCTTCGCGCTGAAGTCCGCCGAAGAGGGTGGCCTCAAGATCGACAAGGAAGCGTACGCCGCCGCGATCGAGTGGTTCGACGAAATGACCGACCCCGGCACCGGCCGCGTCGGCTACACCGAGACCGGCTCCGCCAGCTCCCGTGTTCCGGGTATGAACGATCAGTACCCCACCGAGAAAGGTGAGGCCCTGACCGCCGTGACCCTGCTCTGCCGCTTCTTCCTGGGCCAGAAGCCCGAAGATACGGACTACATGAACAAGCACGCGGACCTGCTGCTGAAGACGCTCCCCGATTGGCAGGACGACGGCCTGAGCAACGACATGTACTACTGGTACTACGGCTCCTACGCCATGTACCAGATGGGCGGCGACCACTGGAAGAAGTGGAACAAGGCCATGAAGCCCGCTGTCCTTGACTCCCAGCGCAAAGACGGCTCGAGCAAAGGCTCGTGGGACCCGATCGGCCCGTGGGGCTACTCCGGCGGCCGCGTGTACTCCACCGCGACCATGGTGCTCTGCCTCGAGGTGTACTTCCGCTACGCCCGCGTGCTCGGCGCCCGCTGATCCCAGACGCGTGATCCCAGACGCGACCGATTCGAAGAGCGCCCCGCTCGGCCACCCGGCCGAGCGGGGCGCTCTTCTTTGGTGCCGTGATCCCCTGACGTGGAGCCGCCTGCGAGAGGGACCGTTGCGGCAACCCGTGATCCCTGGGGGGCCGCGCCACCTGTGCGGTCGACGCTCCCATGTTCACTCGCGTGAGCCAAGCCCGTGACCTGACTTGGAGGACACAGCAGTGCGCATTCCACCGCGCTACCTGATGGACGCCAGATTCAGGAGGACAAAGAAGGTTGTGGCAACGAGCAGCAAGAAGGCAAGGGGGACCATCAATGCCCCAGGCGTGCACTTGCCGACGATCACCAACTGCATCCCCACGAGAACGCTCACCAAGCAGATCGGGACGAGCACGCCGACGATCACGGCGACTGCGGCAGTCGCGAACCCCATGCGCGAGCCAACCAGGAGTCCACGAGGGCCACACCGCATAGCACGGCGGCAGCGGCGAAAGGGAGGTAGCCCCCGAGGGCCCTTACGACCCGGTCGCAATCTTGAGCTTGACTCACCCAATCACACGTTAGCCAGGAGGCCACCCGCAGTGCAGGAACAAGCGCTGGGCCAGGGGTAGGGGCTGAGGCAGCTGACCGAAACGGCGACGACTTCGTGGGACTCTCCGAATCCCCCAGGGCGCGACTGCACCCATTGGGGCAATATGCACGAGATGGACGCACCTTCACCAGACCTGCCCCAGGAAGTACCGCCCAATTCCCTGCCGAGGGCGGACTACGAGAGCACCCCCCTCACGCGGCCGGAATACATCTCGGCGATCGTGCACCTCTACCGGGGCGAGCTGTTCCGCGCAAACGCCTGGCGGCTGCGTCTCGACCAGACGACCAACTGGGCCGTGCTCACCGCCGCTGGCGTGCTGACTTACTCGTTCGGCGAGGGGCATCCTTCACCTTGGTCGATCATCGCGGGCCTGGCCATCGTCACGCTATTCCTGTTCATTGAGGCTCGCCGCTTCCGCTTCGCAGACGTGTGGCGATCCCGCGTGCGCATGATCGAGGAGAACTTCTACGGACCGATCCTGCGCCGCGACCCGGTCAGCCCCGCGGTCGAGTGGGCGACCCTTGTCGCGAAAGACCTCTTTCGGCCCCGCTTCAAGATCAGCGCCATCGCAGCCCTGCGCGCTCGGCTGCTCCGAAACTACCTTCCGATGTACGCGGTCCTCGTGGTCGCGTTCGTCGTCAAGATGGGCACTCAACCGGCGGCAGCCCAATCCTGGGGCGAAGTTCGCGAACGCCTGGGGGGAGACGGGATCGTGCCTTGGTGGGCCCCGCTTGCCGTGCTGGGCACGTTCGCCTTCGGGTGCTTGTTACTGATTGCTTTTGGACACCGCACGTCGAGCTACGACCTCGACGAATGGACACTCGAGCTGCCCGACCAACCGAGGAGCCGCTCGGAGCTGGATCTTTGACGGGGTCGTCGCCCTACGCGCGGGCCCCCAAGCGTTGATGTCGCGGGTGGACGGAAGGAGCCTTCCCCAGGGCGACACCGCACTTCGTGTGAACCCGAGGCCCCCGCGACCGTTCCCCTAGGCCCAGAGAACGGGGCCACATCCGCCCAGACGCCCGCGTCCAGAGCCGCCATTTCAGGCTCCGCGGAGTCCCTTCGGCGACCCGAGTTCTCGAGGAGCGAAATGCCATGCCTGAAGACACTATCCACCGGTATGCCCCCATCGAAGCACGGGCTGGCTGGGAGCATGAACCAACCTTCCACGAGTCCCTCGACGAGTGGATGACCCGTGCGCCGTGGGTCCTTCTCTCTGGCGCGGCACACTTCGTCGCCTTCCTCGTCTTTGCGGCCATCCCATGGAGCTCGTTTGAAGAGCCTACGATCGTCTGCATCATCGCGGATATCGAGACACCGCCTGAGGAAATCATCGATGACGAAGAGATCCCCATCGAGCCGATTGAACCGGTGCCATTCGAGACCGAACCGATCCTCGACTCCTTCGAAGTCGATCCCAACGTCGAGTCCACGGACGACAGCGACATGCCCGAAGGCGATCCGACCAACACATCGGAAGCGCCGTTTGAGCTGAGTCACACCAACGCGATCTTGGGAGTGGGCCCCGGCGGCGGCTCCAAGTTCGGCACACGCTTCGGCTCCGGAGACGGCAAGAGGCCAGGAGGCCGCCAGGCGAACGCGGCGGTCACCGCTGGCCTCAAGTGGCTGGCCGAACACCAAGACGAAAGCGGCGCATGGGACTCCGACGGCTTTGCAAAGCACGATCCCGCCGGTGACGTATGCACGGGCCCTGGCGCCCCCGCCCACGACACGGGGGTCACGGGCCTCGCCCTTCTCGCATTCCTCGGTGATGGGCACACGATGACCCGTGGGCTCTATCGCGACACCGTGGTGCGCGGCATCACGCGCTTGATCTCCGACCAGGACCGCGAGACCGGCGCGCTCGCCATGGAAATCGGCAAGGGGTACATGTACGACCACGCCATCGCGACCCTCGCTTTGGCGGAGGCCCTCTACGCGACGCCGTCCCCCATCCTCGCGAACCGCGCGCAGCTGGCCGTCAACTACATCACCCGAGCCAGAAACCCCTACCGCGTGTGGCGCTACTCGCACCAGCCTGAAGAACTCAACGACACGTCGGTCACCGGCTGGATGATCTTCGCACTCAAGGCCGCGGAGGACGCGGGGCTCAAGGTCGACCAGGATGCCTACGCCGCAGCCATCGAGTGGTTCGATGAAGTGACGGACCCGACTACGGGCCGGGCCGGTTACACGCAGCAAGGATCCGCAAGCTCGCGGGTGCCCGGCCTCAACGACGAACACCCCGTCGACCGCGGCGAGGCCCTGACCGCTGTCACCCTGCTGTGCCGCTATTTCCTTGGGCAAAGCCCCGAAGACACGCCCATCATGGAGAAGCACGCAGCCCTCCTCCTGAGCGCACTGCCTGAGTGGAATGAGGAGGCACGGATCTGCGACATGTATTACTGGTACTACGGCTCCTACGCCCTGTATCAGGTCGGCGGCTCGCGCTGGAAGAAGTGGAACAAGGCACTCAAAGGGGCGGTGATCGACTCCCAGCGCAAGGACGGCTCCCACGAGGGTTCCTGGGACCCAGTGGGCCCCTGGGGACATGCGGGCGGCCGCGTGTATTCCACGGCGACCATGGTCCTCACCATGGAGGTCTACTATCGCTACAGCCGCCTGCTTGGATCGCGGTAGGCATGGATGGGGCGCCGCGGCGGGTGGGACTTGCGAGACTTGGTGAACCGGGGACGGGGCGGTGCGTTGCGCCTCGCCCCGGTTTCCCACTCGCCCCTTTGGCTCGGAGCCCCATTCACCATGCTGTTCCCCCTTCTCCTCGCGACCCTCGTCCCCGCTTCCACCGCTTACTCCCCGGCCTACTCCCCGGCGGAGGCGCCGGGTCTGGTGCCCATTGGCGGTGCCCAAGACCAGGCCACAGCGGAACTCGAAAATCCCAAAGCTGCGGAGGCCGCCAGGCGAGCATGCGACTGGCTCGTGAGCCAGCAAAACAAGGACGGCTCGTGGCGACCGTCGGGCGCGGACAAACCGGCGAAGGGCGCCAAGGCCCCTGGTAGCGACCTCAACGACGACGAGTTTTGGAAGCGGGCCCTCGACGGGAAGCCGATTCCGAGG